>DASSLH010000088.1:0-4653 GCA_035689625.1 Candidatus Methylomirabilota bacterium
CTGCGTGCTCGCCATGAACACGCCCGACGAGACCGTGGCCGCCGTCGTGCGCTCGCTCGGCGGTCCGCTCAAGCCCGTGCCGGGCGCGGCCCGATTCTAGGCAGCGTCGCGGCGGCGGCGAACGTCGAGGCGGTGGCGGGCGGCGACGCGCACCGGGAGGGGCTCGGTCATCCGGCGGCGCAGGCGCTCGCGCGCCGCGCGCTGGTTCTCGTAGTGCTCCCAGAGGACGAACCCGACCCCGACCAGGGCGGTGAGGCCGCACGCTCCTGCAATGGCCATCCAATCAACCATGACCCAGGCAGACAGCACGCCGCGTGCCAAGCACTACTTCGCGACGTTGAACCGGAAGTGACAGATCTCCCCGTCCTGGACGACGTACTCCTTGCCCTCCAGGCGGAGCTGGCCTTTCTTGCGGAGCGCGTCGAACGAGCCCTCCACGGCCACCAGCTCGTCGTAGCCGTTGACCTCGGCGCGGATGAAGCCGCGGGCGATGTCGGAGTGCACGGCGCCGGCGGCGTCCTGGGCCCGGGTGCCAGCCGGGATCGGCCAGGCGCGGACCTCGTCCTCGCCCACCGTGAAGAACGACACGAGACCGAGCAGCGCGAAGCACTCGCGCAGCACGCGGTTGATGGCCGGCTCGGCCAGGCCGAGGTCGGCCAGGAACGCCTGCTGCTCCTCGCCCGCCAGCCGGGCGATGTCGGCCTCGATGACGGCCGACACCCAGCCCACCCGGGTGTGCGGGCGGGCGGCCACCTCGGCCAGGCCATAGCGCGCTACCACCTGCTCGCCCTCGGCGATCGCCTTCTCGTCCAGGTTCACCAGGTGCAGGATCGGCTTCTGGGACAGGAACGTGAAGCCGCGCGACAGGCGTGCCTCCTCCGGCGTGAACGGCGCCGCCCGCAGCGGCGTCTCTGCCTCCAGCGCGGTCTTGAGCCGGGCCAGCAGGGCCTGCTCGGCGACCTCCGCCTCCTTGCGCTGCTTCTTGATGGACGCCTCCAGCCGCTCCAGCCGCCGGTCCACCACCTCGAGGTCCGCGAGGATCAGCTCCATCTCGAGGTCGAGGATGTCCCGCTTCGGGTCGGCGGCGCCGCGGGCCTCGTCGGCGAAGGCGCGCACGACGTGCAGCAGCGCGTCCGCGTTGCGGAACTCCTTGGCGTCCAGGCCCGAGCGCTCGCCCTTCTCGATGCCGGCCAGGTCCACGACCTCGAAGGTCGCGTACGTCGTCTTCTTCGGCGTGAACAGACCGCTGAGGCGGTCCACGCGGGGGTCGGGCACCCGCGCCACGCCGGTGTGCAGCTCGCTGCGGCCGGCGTCGTAGCGCGAGGTCGCGACGCTGGCGCCGGTGAGCAGGTTGAACAGCGTCGTCTTGCCGCTCTTGGGCAGGCCGATCAGGCCGATCTTCATGAATTCGATTATAGTGCGCCTCGATGGCGACCGACCTGCCCCAGCCGCGCGTGCGCGCGCCCGAGCTCACGGGCGGCGAGGGCTGGCTGAACACCGGGCGCCCGCTGGCGCTGGCCGACTTCCGCGGCCGCGTCGTCGTCCTCGACTTCTGGACCTACTGCTGCATCAACTGCCTGCACGTGCTGCCCGACCTCGAGCGGCTCGAGCGCAAGTACGGCGACGCGCTGGTCGTGATCGGCGTGCATTCGGCGAAGTTCCCCAACGAGGGCGACAGCCGCCACATCGAGGAGGCGATCGCCCGCCACCGCATCACCCATCCGGTCGTCAACGACCGCGGCTTCGCCATCTGGCACGCCTACGCCGTGCGCGCCTGGCCCACGCTGATGGTGGTGGACGCCGAGGGGTACGTGGTGGGCGGCGTGTCCGGCGAGGGCCACGGCGACGTGCTGGACGAGGTGGTCGGCGAGCTCATCGAGGAGGCGCGCGCCCGCGGCACGCTCGAGCCGCGGCCGCTGCCGCCCGCCCGGCCCGTGCGCCGACCGACCGGCGCCCTCGCCTATCCCGGCAAGATCGCGGTGGACGAGCCGTCGGCGCGTGTGGTCATCGCCGACTCGGGCCACCACCGCGTGCTGGTGGCGACGCTGGACGGCCGGGTGACCGACGTCGTGGGCGACGGCGAGCCGGGCGCCACCGACGGTCCGCTCGACGCGGCGCGGTTCCACTCGCCGCAGGGCCTCGCCGTCGTGGACGACCTGGTCTACGTCGCCGACACCGACAACCACCTCATCCGCACGATCGACCTCGCCGGTGGCGTCGTCGGCACGCTGGCCGGCACCGGCGAGCAGGGCCGCGGGCTCGGCCTCCGCGGCGGGCCCGCCCTGCGCACGCCGCTGAACTCGCCGTGGGACCTCGCGGTCGCGGACGGCGTGCTCTACGTCGCGATGGCCGGGCCGCACCAGGTCTGGGCGTTCGAGCCCGACACGCGGCGGATCGGGCCGTGGGCGGGCACGGGGCGCGAGGGCCGCCAGGACGGCTCGCGCTGGGAGTCGGCGTTCGCGCAGCCCAGCGGCATCACCTCGGCCGACGACGCGCGCCTCTACGTCGCCGACAGCGAGACGTCCTCGATCCGTGCGATCGACCGGCGCAGCGACGCCGTCGAGACGGTCGTCGGCGTCGACCTGTTCGAGTTCGGCGACGCCGACGGCGTCGGCGACGAGGTGCGCCTGCAGCATCCGCTCGGCGTCGCCGCCTGGAAGGGCCTGCTCTACGTCGCCGACACCTACAACCACAAGATCAAGGTGCTCGATCCGGTCTCGCGCCGCGCGACGACGCTGGCCGGCAGCGGCCGGCCCGACGTGTTCTTCGAGCCGGGCGGCCTCGCCGTCGGCCTGGGCTGGCTGTGGCTGGCCGACACCAATCACCACGCCGTCCAGCTCGTCGATCTCGTCACCGGCGCCGTGCGCCGGCTCGCCCTGTCCCTGCCCTGAGTGCGTCCGTCCGCGACGTCGACGCGCCCGGCGCCGCGCTGGCGCTGCTCGTGTCGCTCTTCTGGGGGGCCAACACCGTCGCCATCAAGCTCGGCCTGCTCGACGCGCCGCCGCTGCGGCTGGCCTGGCTGCGCTTCCTCGTCGGCGGCGTGGTGATCCTCGTGTGGGCGTGGAGCACAGGCCGGCTGGTCGGCTTCCGCATCGCGCGCTCGGAGTGGCGGCCGTTGATCGTGCTGGGCCTGGTCTTCACCGCCCAGATCGGGACGATGAACATCGGCACGTCACTGACCAGCGCCGCTCACGGCTCGATCGTGCTGAACCTCTATGCGGTGCACACGGTCGTGCTCGCGCACTTCCTGATCCCGGGCGACCGGCTGAGCCCCGGCCGCCTCGGCGGCGTGCTGCTGGCCTACGCGGGCATCGTCGTGCTGTTCGCCGGCGGCGCCGTCTCCCCGGAGGCCTCGCTGGCCGGCGACGCCATCGTGTTCGTGAGCGCGTTCCTGCTCGCCGAGCGCACGGTGTACCTCGCCCGCGCGGTGCAGCGCCTGGATCCTGTGAAGCTGCTGCTCTCGCAGGCGGCGATCGGCTGCACGATCTTCGTGGTGGGCTCGGCGCTGACCGAGCCGGCGCCCACGCGGTGGACGCTGCGGCTGGCCGGCGCCATCGCCTACCAGGGCGGACTGATCGCCGGCTTCTGCTTCATCGTCAACCTCTGGCTGCTCAAGCGCTACCGTCCGAGCGGGCTGGCCGCGTTCTTCCTCACCCAGCCGATCTTCGGCGTCGTCGCCGCCGCCCTCGTCACGGGCGACCGGCTCACGCCCTCGCTGCTGGCCGCCTGCCTCGCGGTGGCCGTGGGCATCGGCCTGAGCAGCCGGCGGCGCGTATAATCGCGGCATGCCGACGCAGCCGTCGCGGACGCTGGAGGTGGTGCCGAACCCGCACCCCGACCGCGACTACGAGGTCGCCATGACGGCGCCCGAGTTCACGTGCCTGTGTCCGCTGACCGGGCAGCCGGACTTCGCGACGATCCGCATCCGCTATGTCCCCGACCAGCACCTGGTCGAGCTGAAGTCGCTCAAGCTCTATCTCTGGTCGTACCGGCAGGCGGGCGCCTTCCACGAGGACGTCACCAACCGCATCCTCGACGACTTCGTCGCCGCGGCCCGGCCGCGCTGGGCCGAGGTGATCGGCGACTTCAACGTGCGCGGCGGCATCAAGAGCGAGATTCGCACGACGTACGGCAAGCGCCCCGCCGGCGACGGCTGATCGCGCGGGAGGACGGCCCATGGAACTCGTCAGCCGGATCCTGGACGGCTCCATCCCCTACAACGCCCGCGGCGAACCGCTCGGCCCCAGCTCCTTCCGCACCCGGGTCACCCAGGACGATCGCATCGAGCGCCTGGAGGAGGTGCCGCTGCTGGCCGCCTGCTCGCGCAAGCAGCTGCGGGCGATCGCCCGGATCAGCGAGGTGGTGGAGGTGCCCGCCGGCAGCGTGCTGGCCCAGCGCGGCGACGCCGGCGAGGAGTTCTTCCTGATCCTCGACGGGACCGCGCACGTCGAGGTCTCCCCGCGCAAGCGCGGCACGCTCGGCCCCGGCAGCCACTTCGGCGAGATGAGCCTGCTCGACGGCGGTCCCCGCTCGGCCACCGTCATCGCCGACACGCCGCTGCGGGTGCTCGTCATCAAGCGGCGCGACTTCTCGACGCTGCTGCGCGCCGCGCCCGACCTCACCGAGAGCCTGCTGGCGACGCTCTCGCGCCGG
>DASSLH010000089.1:0-3840 GCA_035689625.1 Candidatus Methylomirabilota bacterium
CTCGTCGACGACGCGCACGTCGTAGCCCGGCACCGCCTTCGTCGCCGACCCCGCCTTCGTCGGCAGCTGCTCGATGCCGAGGCAGCTCGCGGCGATCGGCCAGCCCGTCTCCGTCTGCCACCAGTGGTCCACCACCGGCACGCCCAGCCGCTCGCGCGCCCACAACAGCGTGTCGGGATCGCAGCGCTCGCCGGCCAGGAGCAGCGTGCGGAACTGGCGCAGGTCGTGCTTGGCCATGTAGGTGCCCTGCGGATCCTCCTTCTTGATCGCCCGGAACGCGGTCGGGGCCGTGAAGAGCGCGTGCACGCCGTGCTGGGCGATGAGCCGCCAGAAGGCGCCGGGGTCGGGCGTGCCGACCGGCTTGCCCTCGTAGAGGATCGAGGTGCAGCCCTTGAGCAGCGGCGCGTAGACGATGTAGGAGTGGCCGACCACCCAGCCGATGTCGGAGGCGGCCCAGTAGCACTCGCCGGCCCCCATGCCGTACACGCCGCTCATGGACCACTTGAGCGCGACGGCGTGGCCGCCGTTGTCGCGCACGACGCCCTTGGGGACACCGGTCGTGCCCGACGTGTAGAGGATGTAGAGCGGGTCGGTGGCCGCCACCGGCACGCACTCGGCGGGCGCGGCGCCGCCGACGAAGTCGCCCCAGTCGAGGTCACGGCCCTTGACCAGCTCGGCCCGCGCCGGCGGCCGCTGCAGGATCACGCAGCGCTCGACGCGGTGGCGGCTCGCCGCCAGCGCGCCGTCGAGCAGCGGCTTGTAGGGGACGACGCGGTTGACCTCGATGCCGCACGAGGCCGACAGGATCAGCCTGGGCCGCGCGTCGTCGATGCGCTTGGCCAGCTCGTTGGAGGCGAAGCCGCCGAAGACGACGGAGTGGATGGCGCCCAGGCGCGCGCAGGCGAGCATCGCCATGATCGCCTCCGGCACCATCGGCATGTAGATGATGACGCGGTCGCCCGTGCCGATGCCCTGGCGCCTGAGCGCGCCCGCCACCCGCGCGACCTCGTCGCGCAGCTCGGCGTAGGTGAACGCCTGGATCGTGCCGGTCACGGGGCTGTCGTAGACCAGCGCGCGCTGCTTGCCGCGCCCGCGGTCCACGTGCACGTCGAGGGCGTTGTAGCAGGTGTTCAGCCTGCCGCCGGTGAACCAGCGGTAGAACGGCGGGCGCGCGTCGTCGAAGACTCGGTCCCATCGCTTGTCCCAGACGAGGTCCTCGGCGGCGGCGGCCCAGAAGCCCTGCGGGTCGTCGAGAGAGCGGCGATAGGCCTCCTCGTACTGGCTTCTCATGGGCGCTCCTTATGGAATGGGGCCCGACATGGCCCGCAAGCCCCCGCACGTTCGTCGCGGCCCGGCGGAGCCAGAGCGCCGCTCGCCAGGCCCGGCGCCGGCGGAGCGGTCGCGGTCCTCGGGGCCCGCCGTATGCATCGGCAAAGGTAAATCGCGGGCGCGGGGGGCCGCAAGCCCCGAAGGAGGACGCGATGGCGACGCACCTGCCCAAGCGCACCCGCCGCGCGCTCGGCAAGGAGGCGGCGAAGGCGCGCCGGCGCGCGGCCTAGCGGCCCCCGCGTGCCTCGTAGGCTGCGATCTGCGGCTCGTAGCCCAGGGTGAGCGCGATCTCGTCCTGGCCGGCCAGCAGCATCTGCTTGCGGAAGGCATCGACCTCGAAGCGATGGACGGCGCCGTCGGGCGCCGTCACTGTCTGCGCCGGCAGCTCGACGCTCAGCGTGGCGCCCGGGCGCGCGTGCAGCTGGCGGCGCAGCCCCGCGACGGTCTCGCCAGGCAGGATCACGGCCAGCAGGCCGTTCTTGAAGCAGTTCTGGTGGAAGATGTCGCCCAGGCTCGGCGCGATCACGACACGGATGCCGTAGGCGGCGAGCGCCCACACCGCCGCCTCGCGCGAGGAGCCACAGCCGAAGTTCTCCGCCGTCACGAGGATCCGCGCCTCGCGGAACGCCGGCTGGTTGAGGACGAACTCGCGCCGCTCGGCGCCGTCGGCCTCGAAGCGCACGTCGTGGAACAGGTAGCGGTCGTAGCCGGCGCTGCCCTGCGGCTTGCGCAGGAAGCGCGCGGGGATGATGCGATCGGTGTCCACGTTGGCCAGGTCGATCGGTGCCGCGACGGCGGTGACGCGGGTGAAGGGCGGCATCGCGCTCAGAGCCGCCGCACGTCGGTGAGCCGGCCGGTGACCGCAGCGGCCGCCGCCATCGCCGGCGACATGAGGTGCGTGCGCGCGCCCTTGCCCTGCCGGCCCTCGAAGTTGCGGTTGGACGTCGAGGCCACGCGCTCGCCCGGCCGCGCCGTCTCGCCGTTCATGCCCACGCACATCGAGCAGCCCGCCTCGCGCCAGTCGAAGCCGGCCGCCAGGAAGATGCGATCGAGGCCCTCGGCCTCCGCCGCGCGCTTGACGAGGCCGGAGCCCGGCACGACCCAGGCCGGCACCACCGCGCGCCGCCCCTTGGCGATGGCGGCTGCCGCGCGGAGGTCCTCGATCCGGCTGTTGGTGCAGGCGCCGATGAACACGCGATCCACCTTCACGTCGGTGAGCGGCATGCCGGCGCCGAGGCCCATGTAGCCCAGCGCGCGCTCGACGCTCGCGCGGCGGCCCGCGTCGGCGACGCTCGCCGGGTCCGGCACGCGCCCGCTGATGGGCAGCGCGTCCTGGGGGCTGGTGCCCCACGTCACCGTGGGCTCGATGGCGGCGGCGTCCAGGCGCACCTCGCGATCGAAGACCGCGTCGGCGTCACTCGGCAGCGCTGTCCACTGCGCGAGCGCGCGCGTCCACGCCTCGCCGGCCGGCGCGAACGGCCGGCCCTGCACCCAGGCGAACGTCGTCTCGTCCGGCGCCACCATGCCGGCCCGCGCGCCGGCCTCGATGGACATGTTGCAGACCGTCATCCGCTCGGCCATGGACATCGCGCGGATGGCGCTGCCCGCGTACTCGATGGCGTGGCCGACGCCGCCGCCGGCGCCGATGGCGGCGACGATCGCCAGGATCACGTCCTTGGCGGCGACGCCGGGGCCGAGCGCGCCCTCGACGCCGATGCGCAGCGTGCGCGGCTTGCGCTGCCAGAGCGTCTGCGTGGCGAGCACGTGCTCGACCTCGCTGCTGCCGATGCCGAAGGCGAGCGCGCCGAAGGCGCCGTGGGTGGCCGTGTGGCTGTCGCCGCAGACCAGCAGCATGCCGGGCAGCGTGAGCCCCTGCTCGGGGCCGATGACGTGCACGATGCCGCGCCGCGAGTCGCCCTGGCCGAAGAACGCGATGCCCTGCTCGCTCGTGTGCTTCGTCAGCGACTCGACCATCGCGCCGATCTCGGCGTCGGGCGCCGGGGCGCCGGGCGAGGTCAGCACGTAGTGATCGGCGGTGGCGAACGTCAGGTCGGGCCGCCGCACGCGGCGCCCGGCGCGCGCCAGCCGCACGAAGGCCGGCGTCGAGCCCTCGTGCAGCAGGTGGCGGTCGATGTAGAGCAGCGTCTGGCCGCCCGGCCCCTCGGCCACGACGTGCCGCGCCCAGATCTTCTCGAACATGGTGAGGCCCATGGGGTGATCTCCGGGCGGAAAGATACTGCGGGGCGCGCGGCGGCTCAAGCCGCGCGCGCGAACGTCAGGCGGCCGGGCCCGAGCTCAGCCGGTCGATGGCGGTGACGCGGCGGTAGGCGACGGCGACGGGGCCCTCGGTCTGCTCGAGGATGAGGCCGTCGTCGCTGACCTCGGTGATCGTGCCGATCAGCGGCTCTCGGCTGTTGGCGACAGAGATCTGCACCTTCCTGCCGACGTGGGCGGTGGCCTCGCGCTGCCAGAGGACGTCCATCGTGCGCGCGACCTCGGCGATCTCGCGGA
>DASSLH010000090.1:0-10788 GCA_035689625.1 Candidatus Methylomirabilota bacterium
GTAGAGCGCGACGTTGCCGGCGATGATGTTCTCCTCCGCGACGAACTGCGCCTCGTGGTCGGGGAACAGCGCGAGCTTGCCGCCCGACAGGCCCTTGCCGGTGTAGTCGTTGGCGTCGCCCTCCAGGGTGAACGTCACGCCGCGGGGCACGAAGGCGCCGAACGACTGCCCGGCCGAGCCGGTGAAGTGCACGCGGATCGTGTCGTCGGCCAGGCCGCTGCCGCCCCACCGCGACGTGATCTCGTAGCCGAGCATCGTCCCGACCGTGCGGTTGACGTTGCGGATCGGCAGCGACAGGGCGACCGGCTTGCCGTGCTCGATGGCCTCGCGGCAGGCCGGGATCAGCGTGGTGCGGTCGAGCGCGCGGTCCAGCCCGTGGTCCTGCTCGGTCACGCAGTGCCGCGCCACCGACGGCGGCATGTCCGGCTCGTAGAGGATCGTCGAGAGATCGAGGCCGCGCGCCTTCCAGTGCTCGAGGGCGGCCTTGAAGTTCAGCCGGTCCACCCGCCCGATCATGTCCTCCATGCTCCGGAAGCCCAGCTGCGCCATGTACTCGCGCACCTCCTCGGCCACGAAGCGGAAGAAGTTCTCGACGAACTCCGCCTTGCCGGCGAAGCGCTTCCGCAGCTCGGGGTCCTGCGTCGCGATGCCGACCGGGCAGGTGTTCAGGTGGCAGACGCGCATCATGATGCAGCCCATCACCACCAGCGGCGCCGTCGAGAAGCCGAACTCCTCGGCGCCCAGCAGGGCGGCAATGACCACGTCGCGTCCGGTCTTCATCTGGCCGTCCACCTGCACGACGATGCGATCGCGCAGCTTGTTGAGGACAAGGACCTGCTGCGTCTCGGCCAGGCCCAGCTCCCACGGCACGCCGCCGTGCTTGATGGACGTCAGCGGCGAGGCGCCGGTGCCGCCGTCGTGGCCGGAGATCAGCACGACATCGGCGTGCGCCTTGGCCACGCCGGCCGCGACGGTGCCGACGCCAACCTCGGCGACGAGTTTCACGTGAATGCGGGCTTTTGGATTCGCATTCTTCAGATCGTGGATGAGCTGCGCGAGGTCCTCGATCGAGTAGATGTCGTGGTGCGGGGGCGGCGAGATCAGGCCCACTCCGGGCGTCGCAAACCGGACCTTCGCGATCCACGGGTAGACCTTGTGCCCGGGCAGCTGACCGCCCTCGCCTGGCTTCGCGCCCTGGGCCATCTTGATCTGCAGGTCGGCGGCGTTGACCAGGTACTCGCTGGTGACGCCGAAGCGCGCCGAGGCGACCTGCTTGATCGCGCTGCGCCGCCAGTCGCCGTTGGGATCGCGCCGGTAGCGCGCCGGGTCCTCGCCGCCTTCGCCGGTGTTCGACTTGCCGCCGAGGCGGTTCATCGCGATCGCCAGCGTCTCGTGGGCCTCCTGGCTGATCGAGCCGTACGACATCGCGCCCGTCGCGAAGCGCTTGACAATGTCCTCCACGCGCTCGACCTGATCGAGCGGGATCGGCTGGGCGGCGGCGCGCAGCTCGATGAGGCCGCGCAGCGTGGCCAGGTGCCGGCTCTGGTCGTCCACCAGCTTCGTGTACTCGCGGAAGACCTTGGCCTGGCCGCTGCGGGTGGCGTGCTGCAGCTTGAAGACCGTGTCCGGGTTGAACAGGTGGTACTCGCCGTCGCGGCGCCACTGGTACTCGCCGCCCCAGGCCAGGTCGGCGTGGCCGACGGGCCGGGCCGGGAACGCCTCCTCGTGGCGCAGCCGCACCTCCTCGGCGATGACGTCGAGGCCGATGCCCGACACGCGCGAGGCGGTGCCGGTGAAGTACTGGTCCACCAGGTCGCCGTTGAGGCCGACGGCCTCGAAGATCTGGGCGCCGCAGTAGCTCTGCAGCGTCGAGATCCCCATCTTGGCCATGACCTTGAGGATGCCCTTGTTGAGCGCCTTGACGTAATTGCGCTGCGCCTTGGCGTGGTCGACGCCGACCAGCAACTGCTGGCGGATCATGTCCTCCAGCGTCTCGAAGGCCACCCACGGGTTCACGGCGCCGGCGCCGTAGCCGATGAGCAGGCACATGTGGTGCACCTCGCGGGCGTCGCCGGTCTCGACGACCAGGCCGCAGCGCGTGCGCTCGCCGCGCCGCACGAGGTGATGGTGCACGGCCGCGGTCGCCAGCAGGCTCGGGATCGCCGCCTGCTCGCGGCTGAGGCCGCGGTCGGACAGGATCACGATGCTGGCGCCGCCGGCGATCGCGCGGCTGGCCGCCCGCTGCAGCGCTTCCAGCGCGCGCTCGAGACCGGCCGCGCCCTCCGTTACCGGGTACAGCATCGGCAGCGTCACCGCGCTGAACCAGGGATGCGCCACGTGCCGCAGCTTCGCGACGTCTTCATTGGACAGCACGGGGTCCCTGATCACGATCTGCCGGCACGACGCCGGCTCGGCCTCGAGCAGGTTGCCCTCGGGCCCGATCGTGGACTCCATCGAGGTCACCAGCTCCTCGCGGATCTGGTCCAGCGGCGGATTCGTCACCTGGGCGAACAGCTGCTTGAAGTAGTCGTAGAGCGGCCGCGGCCGGTTGGAGAGCACCGCCAGCGCGGTGTCGGTGCCCATGGAGCCGATGGGCTCCTCGCCGTTCCTGGCCATCGGGCCCAGCAGCAGGCGCACGTCCTCGTGCGTGTAGCCGAAGGCGACCTGGCGCGTGAGCACGGTGTCGCGGTCGGCGGCCGGCGCCGGGTGCGCGGGCAGCTCGTCCAGGCGCACGACGTTGTCGGTCAGCCAGTCGCGGTAGGGCAGGGCGGCGGCCAGCGCCTGCTTGATTTCCTCGTCGTCGATGATCCGGCCCTGGGCGGTGTCGACCAGGAAGATCTTGCCCGGGTGCAGCCGCTCCTTGACCAGGATGTTGTCGGCCGGGATGTCGAGCACGCCGACCTCGGAGGCCATGACGACCAGGCCGTCCTTGGTGACGTAGTAGCGCGAGGGCCGCAGGCCGTTGCGGTCCAGCACCGCGCCGATCACGGTGCCGTCGGTGAAGGCGATCGAGGCCGGGCCGTCCCACGGCTCCATCAGCGAGGCGTGGTACTCGTAGAACGCCCGCCGCTCGGCGCTCATGGACTCGTGGTTCTGCCACGGCTCGGGGATCATCATGAGGATCGCGTGCGGCAGCGAGCGGCCGTTCATCACGAGGAACTCGAGCACGTTGTCGAACGTGGCCGAGTCGCTCAGCCCCTCCCGCGTGACCGGCATCACCTTTCTGAGATCGTCGTCGCTCAGGACCTGGGAGCGGCACAGCGCCTCGCGCGCGCGCATCCAGTTGATGTTGCCGCGCAGCGTGTTGATCTCGCCGTTGTGGGCGATGTAGCGGTAGGGATGGGCCAGCGGCCACGACGGGAACGTATTGGTGCTGAAGCGCTGGTGGACCAGCGCCAGCGCCGACTCCACGTCGGGGTCCACCAGGTCGGGGAACATCGACTCGATCTGGTCGGCGCTGAGCATGCCCTTGTAGATCAGCGTGCGGGCGGACAGGCTCGGCACGTAGGCGAACTTGTTCTCCGGGATGTCGAGCGCGGCCACCGACTTCTCGAACAGCTTGCGGATGACGTAGAGCTTGCGCTCGAAGTGCGCCGCATCGCGCACGCCCTCGCCGCGGGCGATGAAGACCTGCTTGATGAGCGGCTCCACCGAGCGGGCGGTGGCGCCCAGCGCGCGGTCGTCGGTCGGCACGTCGCGCCAGCCGAGCAGGCGCTGGCCCTCGTCGGCCACGATCGAGTGAAAGAGCGCGCGCACCTTGTCGGCCTGCATTGGGTCGCGCGGCAGGAACATCAGGCCGGCGCCGTACTCGCCGGCGGGCGGCAGCGCAAAGCCGATGCGCGCGCACTCGCGGCGCAGGAAGCGGTCCGGCATCTGCAGCAGGATGCCGGCGCCGTCGCCGGTGTTGGGCTCGCAGCCGCAGGCGCCGCGGTGGAGCAGGTTGATCAGGACCTGGAGCGCCTTGCGCACGATCGCGTGCGAGCGCCGTCCCTGGATGTCCACGACGAAGCCGACGCCGCAGGCGTCGTGCTCGTGGCGGGGATCGTAGAGGCCCTGGGCAGGGGGCTGACCGGCGTACGGCGGTTGCTGCGTCATCGCTGCATCCCCTTTGATGGTCGGTCCCTCTCAGCCTCTTTGTGAAGAGTTGCACGATAGTACCCGCGCCCCCAGCATTAGTCATTACGGGAAATTCATATCCCGTGTATCACTTTGGCTAATGGTGGTAGACTACCCCCGTGCACCTGGAGACGCTGCGCCTGTACTGCGACGTGGTCCGCCTGCGGTCCTTCTCGCGCGGCGCCGACCTCAACTTCGTCTCCCAGTCGGCCGCCAGTCAGGCGGTGCAGCAACTCGAAGGCCAGCTAGGGGTGGCGCTGATCGATCGGACCAAGCGGCCGTTCGTCGTGACCCCCCAGGGCGAGGCCTTCTACGACGCGGCCCGCGGGATCCTCGAGGGATGGGAGAAGGCGAAGACCGAGGTGGCGGCGGTCAAGGCGCGGGTGGACGGCACCGTGCGGGTGGCGGCGATCTACTCGGTGGGGCTGCACGACGTCAGCCGGCCCATGCAGCAGTTCATGTCGCTCTACCCCGAGGCCCACGTCCAGCTGGAATGCCTGCACCCGCACAAGGTCGTGGAGGCGGTGCTCACCGGCGAGGCCGACATCGGCATCATGTCCTACCCGCCGGCCGATCGCGCGCTCAGCGTGGTGCCGCTGCGCGAGGAGCCGATGGCGCTGGTCTGCCATCCCAACCACCGCCTGGCCCGGCGGCGCGTGGTCATGCCGGCCGAGCTGGGCGGCGAGCCGTTCGTGGCCTTCGATCCGGATCTCACCATCCGCAAGGCCATCGACCGCACGCTCCGGCAGCACAACGTGCGGCCGAACATCGTGATGGAGTTCGACAACATCGAGACGATCAAGCAGGCGATCATCATCGCGGCCGGCATCAGCATCCTGCCGCGCCACACGGTGCAGAAGGAGGCCTCGATCCGGACGCTGGCCGCGGTGGACCTGGCCATCGCCGACCTCGTACGGCCGGTCGGCATCGTGCACCGGCGGCAGAAGCCGCTGACGCCGACCGCCGAGCGGTTCGTGCAGATGCTCAAGGACGCCAGCGAGGCGCCGCGCGCCGCGGTGCGGGAGCGGGTGCCGGCGCCGGCAGGGGGAGACGCATGACGGACGATCCTCGGATCGACGAGGGCGGCATCGAGGACGAGCTGCGCGAGATTCGCGGCGCGCTGTTCGACGACACCATCCGGGTCCTCGGCCCGGCCGAGCCCATCTGCCTGGCGCCGACGGCGACGGTCGGCGAGGCGATCGAGCGCATGCTGGCGCGCCGCCAGGCCGCCGTGCTGATCGTCGAGACCGACGGCCGGCTGGCCGGCATCTTCACCGAGCGTGACGTCCTCACCCGCGTGGCCGGCCGCGGCCGCGACGCCGCCCGCACGGCGCTGGGCGAGGTGATGACGCGGGAGCCGGAGGCGCTGCACGTCGCCGACCGGATCGCCCTCGCGGTGCACTGCATGAGCGTGGCCGGCTACCGGACGGTGCCCCTGGTGGACGACGGGCGCCGCCCCATCGGCATCGTGACGGTGAACGACGTGATCCGCTGGCTGGCCGGGCTGTTTCCCGAGGCGGTGTTGAACCTGCCGCCGACCGACCGGCTCAAGCAGCCTCACCAGATCGACGCGGGCTAAGGCGCCATAAACCTTGCTCTCTGATTGGCGGTCCATTAACATGAATCACGCCCTGCCGACGCCGGACACCGCCTGTGCCCGGCGGCTTCAGCGGTCACCTCGATGCCCCATGGTGCCGGGATGCGCGACGCGCCCCGAGCCTGCGCTGAGGCGATCCGGGTGGGCGGTTCATCCCAAGCGAGAAAGGGAGAGGCGATGAGCGAGACGGCGACGCCCGTCAAGGGAGCCGGGAAGTCCCGCAAGGAGCTGGATCGTGCGGTGATCCGGTTCGCGGGCGACTCCGGTGACGGGATGCAGTTGACGGGCGAGCAGTTCACGACGGAGTCCGCCTGGGCCGGCAACGACCTCGCCACGTTGCCGAACTTTCCCGCCGAGATTCGCGCCCCCGCCGGCACGCTCTTCGGCGTCTCGAGCTACCAGCTGCAGTTCGGCAGCCAGCGCGTCTACACGCCGGGCGACCGCCTCGACTGCCTGGTGGCCATGAACCCGGCCGCGCTGAAGGTCCATCTCAGCGACCTCAAGCCGGGCGGGCTGCTCATCGTCAACACGGCGGCGTTCGAGAAGCGCAACCTCGACAAGGCCGGCTACGCGCAGAACCCGCTGGACGAGCCCTCGCTGGGCGAGCGGTACCGCCTGCACAAGGTGGACATGACCGGCCTCACGCACGAGGCGATCAAGGACCTGCCGCTGAACGCGAAGGAAAAGGACCGCACGAAGAACTTCTTCGCGCTCGGCCTGGTGTCCTGGATCTACACGCGGCCGCTGGAGCCGACGCTGGAGTGGATCGGCCAGAAGTTCGCGAAGAACCCGCAGTTCGCCGAGGCCAACACGCGCGTGCTCAAGGCCGGCCACGCTTTCGGGGAGACGGCCGAGTTCTTCGAGGAGTCGTACCGCATCGAGCCGGCCGAGATGGCGCCCGGCCTCTATCGCGCCATGACCGGCAACCGCGCGCTGGCCTGGGGCCTGCTGGCCGCCGCCCAGCGCAGCACGCTGCCGATCGTCTACGGCGCCTATCCGATCACGCCGGCCTCCAGCGTGCTGGAAGAGCTGGCGATGCACAAGCGCTTCCGCATCCGCACGGTGCAGGCCGAGGACGAGATCGCCGCGGTCACCGCGGCCATCGGCGCCTCGTTCGGCGGCGCCGTCGGGGTGACGTGCTCGAGCGGTCCCGGCATCGCCCTCAAGGGCGAGGCCATCGGCCTGGCCGTCACGGCGGAGCTGCCGCTGGTCATCCTCAACGTGCAGCGGGCCGGCCCCTCGACCGGCATGCCGACCAAGACCGAACAGGCCGACCTCATGCAAGCGCTGTACGGCCGCAACGGCGAGTGCCCGGTCGTCGTGCTGGCGTCGGCCACGCCCGGCGACTGCTTCTACGTCGCCTACGAGGCGGTGCGCATCGCGCTGAAGTACATGGTGCCGGTGATGGTGCTCTCCGACGGGTTCCTCGCCAACGGCTCCGAGCCCTGGCTGATCCCCGACCCGAGCACGCTGCCGCCCATCGAGGTGCAGTTCCGCACGGAGAAGGAAGGCTTCTTCCCGTACCTGCGCGACCCCGCCACGCTGGCGCGGCCGTGGGTGCGTCCCGGCACGCCGGGCCTCGAGCACCGCATCGGCGGCATCGAGAAGCAGGACGTGACCGGCAACATCTCCTACGATCCGGACAACCACGACCACATGGTGCGCACGCGCGCCGAGAAGGTGCGGCGCGTGGCCCAGGAGATTCCGCCGACGTCCATCAACGGCCCCGCGACCGGCGACGTGCTGGTGGTCGGCTGGGGCGGCACCTACGGCGCCATCACCGCCGCGGTGGAGCGCGCCCAGGCCGCGGGCCGCTCGGTGGCGTCCATCCACCTGCGTCACCTCAACCCGCTGCCGCCCGATCTCGGCCACATCCTGCGCGAGTACCGCCGGGTGCTGGTGCCGGAGATCAACAGCGGCCAGCTGGTGCGCGTGCTGCGGGCCGAGTATCTCGTCGACGCCGTCGGCTTCAACCGCGTGCGCGGCCTGCCGCTGGCGAGCGAGGACATCCACGAAGCGATCCTCCAACTCAGCGGGAGCCAGAAATGAGCGCGACCGGGGCGGGCGCCGCCGCCACGCCGAAGTACACGAAGAAGGACTTCGAGTCCGACCAGGACGTTCGCTGGTGCCCGGGCTGTGGCGACTACGCCATCCTGAGCGCCATCCAGAAATCGATGCCGGATCTCGGCGTCCCCAAGGAGAACATCGTGTTCATCTCGGGCATCGGCTGCTCCAGCCGGTTCCCGTACTACATGAACACGTACGGGTTCCACACGATCCACGGCCGGGCGCCGGCCATGGCCACCGGGCTGAAGGTGGCGCGGCCGGACCTCAAGGTGTTCGTCGTCACCGGTGACGGCGACGGGCTGTCCATCGGCGGCAACCACATGCTGCACGTGCTGCGCCGCAACGTGGACATCACGATCCTGCTCTTCAACAACCGGATCTACGGCCTCACCAAGGGCCAGTACTCGCCGACCAGCGAGCTGGGCAAGGTGACCAAGTCCACACCGATGGGCTCGGCCGACCGGCCGGTGAACCCGCTGGCCTTCGCCCTGGGCTGCGGCGCGACGTTCGTGGCGCGCACCGTGGACCGCAACATCCCGCACATGGACGAGATGCTGCGGCGCGCCGCCGGGCACCGCGGCACCGCGTTCCTCGAGATTCTCCAGAACTGCAACGTCTACAACGATCTCGCGTGGAACGTGATGTACGACAAGGAGTCCAAGCTGCAGCACGAGCTGCGGCTGGAGCACGGCAAGCCGCTGCTGTTCGGGCCCGCGGACGCGCGCAAGGCGGTCATCATGCAGGGCGTGACGCCCAGGGTGGTGGAGGCCGGGAGCGTGCCGGAGAGCGCGCTGTGGATCCACGACGAGAAGAACGTCAACGCCGCCAAGCTGCTGGCCGACCTGTTCGCGCCGAGCTTCCCGATCCCGATCGGCGTGCTGTCGGCCGTCGACGCGCCGATCTACGAGAACGTCGTCATCGAGCAGGAGCAGCGCGCGGTCTCCGAGCGCGGCCCCGGCGACATCGCCAAGCTGCTGACGTCGGGGGACACGTGGCGCATCTCGGAGGGGGCCTAGCGTGACCCGGAGGGGGGCTTCGCCCCCCTTCCGGCGGTCGTCGCGCGCCTGACGGCGCGCTCCTTCCTCTCTCCCCCCAGAGCAGGGTCGCGCCGGCAAAGTCGGCGCGCGAACGCGGTCCATCGATCGCGTTGCCGTCATCCGAGCTCGCTCGCCGCATCTCTGACGTCCGAGCCGCCTCGCGTCCTCACCGTGCGCTCACTGAATTCGGCTCGGGCGGAGTACACTCTCTAGCTGTCATGTCGTTGGAGAGCGGGTTCGTCGAGGAGCTGAGGGCGATCGTCGGCGAGGACGGGCTCGTGCGCACCGTCGAGGGACGGATGACGTACGAGTGCGACATGCACGTGTTCTACAAGGGCGCGCCGGACGTCGTGGCGCTGCCGACGCGCACGGAGCAGGTGCAGGCGATCGTGCGCGCGTGCCGGCGCGCGGGCGTGCCGATCGTGCCGCGCGGCTCGGGGACGGGGCTCATCGGCGGCGCCATGGCCCCGCACGGCGGCGTCATGGTCTCGATGACGCGCATGGCCGCGATCCTCGACGTGGACTACGGCAACCGCTGCGCGACGGTGCAGCCGGGGCTGATCAACCTCTGGCTCACCGAGGCCGTGCGCGAGCGCGGCTGGTTCTTCGCGCCCGATCCCTCCAGCCAGATGGTCTCCTCGATCGGCGGCAACGTCTCCACCAACGCCGGCGGCCCGCACTGTCTCAAGTACGGGATCACGACGAACCACGTGCTCGGCCTCGAGATGGTCACCGGCGCCGGCGACGTCGTGCGGCTGGGCGGCAAGACGCTCGATCGCCCGGGCTACGACCTCACCGGCGTGGCGGTCGGCTCCGAGGGCACGTTCGGCCTCGTCACCGCGATCACCGTGCGGCTGACGCACGCCCCGGAGGCGGTGAAGACGGTGCTGGCCGCGTTCCGCACGATCGTGGACGCCTCGCGCGTGGTGTCGGCCGCGATCGCGGCCGGGATGACGCCGGCCGCACTCGAGATGCTCGACGAGGCGATGATCCGCGCGATCAACGCGGGCACCGGCGCCGGGTACCCTGAGGGTGCCGCCGCCGTGCTGCTGATCGAGCTGGACGGGCCGCGCGCCGAGGTGGAGGCGCAGGGTGAGCGGGCGGCGGCGCTCTGCCACGAGCACGGCGCGCTGTCGGTGAGCGTGGCCCGCGACGAGGCCGAGCGCGCGCTGCTGTGGAAGGGACGCAAGGAAGCGGCCGGCGCGGTGGGCCGGCTCACGGCCGCCTACCTGCTGCAGGACGCCGTCGTCCCGCGCTCCAAGCTGCCGGAGATCATGGCCGAGCTGGTGGCCATCGGCGAGCGCCACGGCCTGCTCATCGCCAACGTGTTCCACGCCGGCGACGGCAACCTGCATCCGATCATCTGCTACGACGACACGCGGGCGGGTGAGCTCGAGCGCGCCAAGGAGGCCAACGAGGAGCTGCTGCGCGCGTGCATCGCGCTCGGCGGCAGCGTGACCGGCGAGCACGGCGTGGGCGTGGACAAGGCCAAGAACCTGCCGCTGCAGTACGCCGACGCCGACCTCAACTTCATGTACCGCATCCGCGGCGTGTTCGATCCCGCTCGCGCCATGAACCCCGGCAAGCTGCTGCCGAGCCATCCCGCCTGCGGCGAGGGCTTCCGGCCCGAGCGCCCGCGGTTGCCCGAAGGCACCTGGGTGTGAGCGTCACCGCGCGCGGCCTCGGCGGCGCGCTGGCGGCGATCGTCGGCCCCGCCGGCGCCACCGACGCGCTCCCGGCCCGCGCGGCCGCGGCCGTGGACGGACGCCAGCCGCGCTGGGTCGTCCGCCCCCGCGCGCTCGATGAGCTCGCGCGCGTCGTGGCGCTCGCCCACGACGAGGGCCTGGCCGTCGTCCCCCGCGGCGGCGGCCACGCGCTGTCGCTCGGGGCGCCGCCGGCGCGGGTCGACGTCGTGCTGGACCTGGCCGGGCTGGACCGCATCCTCGAGCACAACCCCGACGACCTCACGGT
>DASSLH010000091.1:0-2263 GCA_035689625.1 Candidatus Methylomirabilota bacterium
GGCGTTCTCGCGCGAATGGCAGCACGACCAGATTGCCTTCGGTGGTGATCGCGCCGCGCGGAGTCGATCACGCGCCGAGCAGCTCGACCTCGAACACCAGCGTCGCGTTGGGCGGGATCACGCCGCCGGCGCCGCGCGCGCCGTAGCCCATCTCCGGCGGGATCACGAGCGTACGCTTGCCGCCGACCTTCATGCCGGCCACGCCCTCGTCCCAGCCGCGGATGACCTCGCCCGCGCCGAGCCGGAATTCGAACGGCGGGCGGCGCTCGTGCGAGCTGTCGAATTTCTTCCCGTGCCCGTCGGCCGCGTTGGTGTCCTGCAGCCAGCCGGTGTAATGCACGCGGACGCGGCCGGACTTCGCTTCCGTCCCGGTGCCTTCGACGACGTCGATCTTCTTCAGCTCGGCCATGGGGGTCTCCTCGCGAGGGTCGCGCCGGAGGGCGCGAAATGCGGCAGTTTACGCGGCTGCGGCGGGCTGGAGGCCGAAGGTGTCGGCAGCGAAGCGCGCGAACTGCTCCACGTGGTGGGTCGCGACGAGGATCGTGCGGCTCGACGTGCCGAGAAAATCGAGGAAGAACGCGATCGAAGCCGCGTCCAGCTCGTTGGTCGGCTCGTCGAAGAGGACCACCGGGGCGCCGCTCGCGAACGCCGCCGCGATGAGCACCTTCTTCGCGGTGCCGCTCGACATCTCGCCCAGCGGCTTGTCGACGAAAGGCGCGAGTCCCAGCCCCGAGACCACGTCATCCACGGCCGCCGCCGGCGCGCGTGTGGCGAAGAGGCTGGCGGTGAAATCGATGCACGCGCGCCCTGTGAGCCAGGGGATCGCCGGCGTGGCCGAGGGCACGAGGAAAACGCGATCGCGCGCGGCGGCACCCGTGACCCCGTCGATGTCCACCGTGCCCGCATCCGGCGCCAGCACGCCCGCCACGAGGTTCAGCAACGTGGTCTTGCCGCTGCCGTTCGGCCCCAGCAGCAGGTGAACGCCCGGACCGAACACGCAGGAGAGGTCGCGCAGCACGGCCCTGGCGCCGAACCGCTTGGTCACGCCCTCCAGCCGGACCCTCACGAGAACCCCAGCACGAACGCCAGCAGCAGAACGCACGCCGTGGCCACCCACGACGAGGCCTCGTTCCAGCGTAATGCGACGCCGCCGAGCACGCCCAGCGCCGCGCCGAAAACCAATGCCGCCACGAATTGCAGACGCGCCCAGGGCGCGGACAGGCACGCCCCGCGCCAGATCCACGTGCTCACGCCGGCGTAGACCGCGAAGGTCCCCATCGCGGCGAGGAAGGCCGACGCGATGCTGCGCCGGCGCGCGCGCGCCAGGCGGAAGAGCCACGGCAGCGATTGGCGCAGGCGTTCGTCGACGAGGGCGGGGACGCGTTGCAGCGCGAGCGCCGCGATGGCGCATTGCACGATGTAGAGGCCCCCGGCCTTGCCGCAGAAAGAGCCCTCCTGCGCCATCGCGCTGCCGGCCGCGAGGCAGGCCGCGAGGATGGCGAGGCGCAGCCCCAGGGCATGGCGCAGGTCGCGCCACGCCACCGGTCCCGCGAGCGCCGTGGCCGTGGCGAACCGGCTCGACGCATGCGCGAGCACGGGACGGAAAACCGGGGAGCGGCGGAGACGCTCATGGAAGCGCCACAAGGCCAGCGCCGCCAGCGCCACGGCCGCGCCGAGACCCGTGGCCATCACGGCCGGACCGCCGGCGGGCGCCACCGAAAACAGCACTGCGGCGGCGGCGAGGAGCCCCACCGCGCCGGGCGTGAGATGAAGCGCGAGCGCGTGGGACGCGATCCCGAGGAGGACCGCCACGCCGACCACGGCGGTCGCCGGCAGGCGCGCGGCGACACCGCCGCCGAGCCACCAGGTCTTGCCGAGAAAATGGGCGATCGGCAGCCACAGGAGCGAGTAGGCGATGGCGATCGCGCGTACGTCGCTCGCGAGGTGCTGCGAGCGGGCGATCGGCAGCGCGCGCAGGAAGGGGCGCGCGGCCAGCATGAAGACCGGCTCGCGCAGCGCCAGCACGACGAGCCCCGTCGCTCCGAGCCATGCCAGGTAAATGGCGAGCCGCACGATCGGCGACGTGGCCGGATCCACCAGCACCTCGAACCCGGCCGCGCTCGCCACCAGCAGCGGGACCACGACCGGCCCCAGGATCGCCGCCACCAGGACCAGCGCGCGTCGCTGCCTCCGGGCAAGAGTCCGGAGGGCGTTCACAAAGTGCAGCCGCCGCAGCTCCCGATACCGGAGGCTACTTGCCACC
>DASSLH010000092.1:0-2955 GCA_035689625.1 Candidatus Methylomirabilota bacterium
CGGCTCCGACGTCCGCGGCCGGGTGTGGGTTTACTCGGGCCGCACGCACAAGCTGCTCTGGCGGCGCGCGGGCCGCGCCGGTGACCAGAATGGCTACGCAGTTGCCGACGCAGGCGACGTGAACGGTGATGGCGTGCCGGATGTGATCAGCGGCGTCCGGCGATGCCGGGCGCAACCGTGGGGGCGCCGCGTACGTCTACTCAGGCCGCACGGGCAAGCTGCTCTTCCGTATCCACAGCGAGCGGCGCAGCCAGACGTTCGGCGTGTTCTTCGTTGCCGGTGTCGGCGACACGAACGGTGACGGCGTGCCCGACATCTACGTCGGCGATTACGGATCGAACAATGCAGGGGCGGCAGGCGGGTTCGCCGCGGTGTACTCCGGGGTCGACGGATCGCGCCTGCACGCCTGGCGCGGTGCCGCAGGCGAAGGCGTCGGGCCCGGCCGCGAGGCGGGTGACGTCAACGGTGACGGCAAGGTCGACCTGATCATCGGTTCGTGGACGAGCAGCGACGGCGCCCCGCAGGCGGGGAAGGTTCAGGTGGTCTCCGGAGCGACCGGCAAGGTGCTCCGAACCATCACCAGCCTGACGCCCGGCGAGGACTCCGGCTTCGATGCCGTCGGCGTCGGTGACACGAATGGCAACGGCACGCTGGACTATCTGGTATCGGCTGCCAGCCTGGACACCGTCTATCTGATCGACGGGCGCAGATGATTGATTTCACCGCACGCCAGTGCCAACCCGCAGAAGCGGACGTTCAGACGCGCGTGGTCGTGGAATCAATCATCTAGCCGGCCTGGGGCGGGGCGTCGCCTTCGGGCGGCGCTCCGCCGTTCTCCGGCTCGCCGAACACGGCCCGCCGCCGGATGCGGTCGCGCGTCTCGTCGATGCGCAGGCGCAGCTCGGTCGTGTCGTCGTCCTCGGCCGCCGGGGGGTCGTACGCCGCGAAGGCCGCCGCCGGCGCCGGTTCACGCGGCGGCGCGGGCTGCTCGTCCGGTGGCGCCGGCAGCGCAGGCCGGTGCGCCGGCTGCACCAGCGTGCGCAGACGCTGATACGCGCCAGGCGCCGCCACCAGCGTGCCCGCTGCCACTCCCGCACCCGCCATGAACCATCGCAATCGTCCCACCGGATCTCCCCTCGAACCGGCGCCAGTATACTGACGACCGTCAATCGAGCTTCCTGCTCCGCGCGCGGTGTGGCTTGCGATCCTGATCGCCGCACCTTCAGACGCCGGGGCCGCGTAGACCGGAGGAGGTGATCAGGATCAATCCCTACGAGATCATGCTGCTGATCGAGCCGGAGGTCGCCGAAGAGCGACACGGCGAGATCATCGACCGCGTCAAGCAGATCGTGGAGAAGGGCGGCGGCAGCTGGGGCGGAGTCGAGCCGTGGGGCCGCCGCAAGCTCGCCTACGAGATCAAGCACCTCGGCGAGGCGTGGTACTTCGTGCTCACGTTCGACGCGCCCGGCCCGGCGCTGCACGAGGCGACGCGCGTGCTCGCCATCACCGATGGCGTGCTGCGCTTCATGGCGACCAACCGCATCCCGGGCAGCTCGCCCGCCAGGCCCGCCGATCGGGCGGAGGCGCCGGCACACGAGCCGGAGCCCGAGCCGGTCGAGGCCGGCGAGTGACCGCCGTCCGCGGACGCGCCTACCATTAGCGAACACACGTTCGTATCGAGAGAAGGCACTGGAGGAACAGTGGCAAACATCAACAGGGTCATCCTGACCGGCAATCTGACCAGCGATCCCGAGCTGTCCAGCCTGCCCAGCGGCACCCAGGTCTGCAAGCTGCGCCTGGCCGTCAACCGCCGCTACAAGGACCAGGCGAGCGGCGAGTGGATCGAGAAGCCGAACTACTTCGACATCAAGGTCTGGGGTGCGCAGGGCGAGAACTGCGCCACCTACCTTGCCAAGGGCCGCGCGATCGCCGTCGACGGCCGGCTGGAGTGGCGCGAGTGGGAGGCGCAGGACGGCTCCAAGCGCCAGGCCGTCGAGATCGTCGCCGACACGGTCCAGTTCCTGGGCTCGCGCGACGGCGGCGGCGAAGGCAGCGGCCAGGGCCGCAGCTTCGAGCCGCGCGGCGGCGAGCTGAAGCCCGACCCGGTGCCGGCATTCGGCCCCGGCGGCGGCGACGACGACATCCCCTTCTAAGGAGCACGATTCATGGCATCCAAGCCGAAGCGGCGCACCACCAAGACGCGCCCCGGAGCCGCAGCCTCGACCAGGCGGAAGTCCTGCTACTTCTGCAAGGACAAGGTCGAGGAGATCGACTACAAGAACTACAACCAGCTCCGGCGCTACGTGTCGGAGAAGGGCAAGATACGCTCGCGCCGCATCACCGGCGCCTGCCGGCGGCACCAGCGGCAGGTCGCGGTGGCGGTGAAGCGGGCGCGCGAGGTGGCGCTGCTGCCGTACGCAGTGAACTGATTCTCCGCAAGCAGCGCGGAATTTCCACGCGCCGGGCTGGCCGCAGCCGCCCCGCGCGTGGCACGATGACAACGCGGCCGAGCCGCGTGACCGACGAGGACGTGATGGCACACAAGGGAACCCAGGCGATCCTGCTGCAGGACGTCGAGAAGCTCGGCCGGAAGGGCGACGTCGTGAACGTCGCCGCCGGCTACATGCGCAACTACCTCGAGCCGCGCAAGCTGGCGCTGGCGGCGAGCGACGGCATGGTGGCGCAGGTGCGCCGCCAGGAGGAGCTGCGCCGCAGGCACGAGGCGCAGAGCGAGGAGCAGGCGCGCGAAATTGCGCACACGCTCAATCGCACCGTGCTGACGATCAAGGCAAGGTCCGGCGCCGAGGACCGGCTGTATGGCTCCGTCACGTCGAGCGACGTGGCCGACGCCATCTGGACAGCGCGCAAGATCCGGGTTGACCGCCGCAAGGTCGCGCTCGATGAGCCGATCAAGGCGCTCGGCTCCTACCGGGTCGGCGTCACCGTCTGGGGTGA
>DASSLH010000093.1:0-2723 GCA_035689625.1 Candidatus Methylomirabilota bacterium
GGCCTACGCGCCGCAGACGCTCCTGCAGACGTGGGGCTTCGGGGCGATGGGCTTCGCGGTGGCCGGGGTGATCGGCGCCAAGCTGGCCGCGCCCGGCCGCCCGGCGGTCGCGGTGTGCGGCGACGGCGGCTTTCTCATGACCTCGCACGTCATCGCCACCGCCGTCGAGTACGACATCCCGGCGACCTGGGTCGTGTGGAACAACCACGGCTACGTCTCGATCCGCGATCTGCAGCAGGGCGCGTTCGGCCGCGAGAGCACGACCATGTTCACCCGCGACGCCGCCGCGTTCTCGCCGGACTACGCGATGCTGGCGCGCGCCTGCGGCGCCGCCGGCATCCGCATCACCGAGCCCGGCGACCTGGGCGACGCCCTCGAGGAGGCGATTCGCGCGCAGCGCCCCACGCTGCTCGACGTGCACATGGACCCGATGGCCAGCCCGGTCGCCACCGGCACCTGGCAGCTGCCGCCGCTGCCGCACCCGGAGCCGAACTACGCGCGGGCCGCCCGCGCGGCCGGCGTGCGGCCGGCCACCGCCCCGGAGTGAGGCGATGAGGGCGCGCGTCTTCCGCATGGAGGAGCAGCTCTGGCAGCTGCCGCCCGGCCACTTCGAGGCCTTCTCCAAGCTGCTCGTGCACCCGACGAACTCCGACACGCGCTACTTCGACTTCCGCATCTCCAGCTACCAGCCGCGCGGCTACGCCGAGGTTCACGTCCACGAGGTCGCCGAGAACCTCTACTACATCCTGCGCGGCACCGGCGTGGTGGAGCTCGACGGCGAGCGCCACCTCGTCGAGCCCGGCCACGTCATCCACATCCCGCCCGGCGTGCGACACGGCATCTTCAACACCGGCCTCGAGGACCTCGTGTTCATCGTGGTCGCCTCGCCGCCCGGCGACATGCCGGTCGTGACCGCGTGAGTGCGGCGGGCTTCCCGCGGCTGTTCGCTCCCGGGCGCGTCGGGCGCCTGGCGCTGCGCAACCGGATCATCGCGGCGCCGATGGAGAAGAACCTCGCGACGACGGAGGGCGCCGTCACCCGCCGCTACGTCGAGTACTGCGCGCGCCGCGCGGCCGGCGGGGCGGCGCTCATCCTGCTGGAGTCCATGTACGTGGACCCGCTGGGCCAGGGCCATCCCTGCCAGCTCGGCATCCACGACGACGCGCTGATCCCCGGCTACCGGCGGCTGGCGGACGCCTGCCACCGTCACGGCGCGCTGGTGGGCGCCGAGATCTACTTCGCCGGGCGGGAGACGTCGGCGACGGTCACCGGCCGCCAGCCGGTGGCGCCCTCGTCGGTGCCGTGCGCGGCGCTGACGGCCGGCGACGTGCCGCGCGCGCTGACGGTCGGCGAGATCCACGCGCTCGTCGCGAAGTTCGCCGAGGCCGCGGCGCGCGCCGTCCGCGCCGGCTTCGACGTCGTCGAGGTGCACGGCGCCCACGGCTATCTCATCGGCCAGTTCCTGTCGCCCTACGCCAACCGGCGTGACGACGAGTACGGCGGCGACGCCGAGCGCCGCCTGCGCTTCCCGCTCGAGGTGCTCGCCGCCGTGCGCGGCGCTATCGGCCCCGCGGTGCCCATGCTCTACCGCCTCAGCGCCGACGAGCACGTGCCCGGCGGCCTCGACCTCGACGCCGTGTGCGAGATCGTCCCGCGGCTGCAGGCGGCCGGCGTGGACCTCGTGGACGTCTCGGCCGGGATCTACGAGTCGGCGATGTGGATGGTGCAGCCGATGGAGAAGGCGCCGGGCTGCCTGGCGCCGCTGAGCCGCGCGATCCGCGCGCGGCTGACGATCCCGGTCAGCGTGGCCGGCCGCATCACCGACGCCAGCGTCGCCGAGCGGATCCTGGAAGCCGGCGACGCCGACTTCGTCACGCTGGGCCGCGCGCTGCACGCCGATCCCGACCTGCCGCGCAAGACGCTGCAGGGGCGCGCGGAGGAGATCTGCCCCTGCGTCGGCTGTCTCACGTGCAGCGACCTGCTCGGCCGCCGGCTGCCGGTGCTGTGCCTGGCCAACACCGAGACGGCGCGCGAGCGCGAGCACGCGATCCGCCCGGCCGCGCGACGCCGTCGCGTCGTCGTCGTCGGCGCCGGCCCCGCCGGACTGGAGGCCGCCCGCGTCCTCGCCCGCCGTGGCCACGCGGTGACCGTGCTCGAGCGCGCCGCCGAGCCCGGCGGCCAGGTGCTGACCGCGCGCGCGATCCCGGGCCGGGCCGAGCTGGCCGGCCTCATCGCGTACCTCGCCGCCGCGGTGACGCGCGCGGGAGGCGAGATCCGCCTGGGCGTGGACGCGAGCCCCGAGCTGATCCTGGCCGCGGCCCCCGACGTCGTGGTGCTCGCCACCGGCGCCCGAGCCGGCGTCCCCGCGATCCCCGGCATCCTCGACAGCCCCGCCGTCGATCTCTTCGAGGTGCTGCGCCGGCCGGCCGCCGGGGTGCAGCGGGCCCTCGTGATCGGCGGCGGCATGCTCGGCGTCGGCGTCGCCGCGGCACTGGCCGCGCGCGACGTGGACGTCGTCGTGGCCGAGGCCGGCGCCGAGCTGGCCGGCGAGCTGGGCGTGCGGCCGCGCTGGCAGTACGTCGCCGACCTGCGCGCGCGCGCCAACGTCACGGTGCGCCTGAACACCACGGTGGAATCGCTCGCCGCCGACAGCGCGCTGCTCGGCGGCCCCGACGGCGAGACCAAGCTGAGCGGCCTGGACCTGGTCGTGCCGGCCCCCCGGC
>DASSLH010000094.1:0-2498 GCA_035689625.1 Candidatus Methylomirabilota bacterium
CTGGTCAGCGCGCGCTTACGGTACTGCTGGCGGGCGCCGCCTGGAACGCGGTGGCCGCGCCGGCCGGCACGCTCCGCACTCCGCTGGCGTGGCACGGCGGCAGCGTCGCCGCAGGGGTCGTCGCGGCGGTCGGCGTCTACGCGGTGGCGCAGGCACTGCTCGTCAGTCTGCGCCTCTCCATCGTACGCGGCGAGCGGCTGCGGTATCTGCTGGCGCACAGCGGCGTCTGGCAGGCTTCGACGAGCGCGGCGCTGGGCGCGGCGGGGACGACGCTGGCGCTGCTCCTCGGCGGCCGTTTGTCGCCGGCCGAACCCCGTTCGCTCGCCCCCCTGCTGCTCGCCGCGGTGGCCGGACTGCTCCACACCGCCCGGCAGCACGCGGTCCAGGAAGCGGCCGCGATCAACGCGGCCGTCGGCGACCTCCTCGGCACGCTCGAGGTCGACGGGCTCCTCGACCGCCTCGCGGATCTGGCGCAGCGCCTCGCCCGGCCGGACGCGCTGTGGATCGCGCTGCGGGAGGCCGACGGCACGTACGCGATCGCGCTCGCGCGCGGCCTGACCCCGCAGCAGGCGGCGCCGCTCGCGACCGGGATCACCGACGGCGCCGCCGACGAGTCGCTCGCGCGGCGGCGCGCGCTGGCCGTACGGGATTACACGCGGGAGCCGCGCCGGCGGCTGGACCTCGAGCGGCTGCTCGGCGGCCGGCAGGTCCGGTCGGCGCTGACGGTACCGCTCGCGGCGGGCGCCGAGCCGGTCGGCGTGCTCACGCTCGTCAAGCACGTGCCGTCGTACTTCACGGCTCCGCAGCAGCGGCTCGCAGCCACGCTGGCAACGCTCGCGGCCCTTGCTCTGCACAACGCCAGGCTGTACGATGCGACCCGGCGGGGGGTCGCCCGCATGGAAGCCCTGCAGCAGGTCGCGCGCGCCGCGGCATCCGGCGCCGGCGCCGCCGCCATCCAGCAGCTCATCGTCGACCTCGCGACCGACACGCTCGGGGCGTGGCGCGGCGTCCTCGTGCACTACGACCGCGCCGGCGGCACCCTCGTCGTGGCAGCGCCCCGCAATCTGGACGGCGACGACGCCGCGCGGCTTGAGGGCGCACTCGCGTCGGGCGATTGGAGGGCCCGGACCGTCATCGACGCGGTCCGGCAGGGACGCCCGGTGGCCACCGCGGACACCCTCGCGCTGCCGGGCGCGCCGGAGGCGCTGCCGGCCGGCGCCTCGCGCGCCGTGCTCGCCGTGCCGATGATGGCGAACGACCGGGTGGTCGGCGCCGTCGCCGTGGGGCGCGGCGAGGTCCACCCCTGGACGGCGGAGGAGATCGAACTGCTGCAGGCCTTCGCCAACGAGGGCGCGGTCGCGGTCGACAACGTCCGGCTGTCGGACGCCACCCGCGCGCAGCTGCAGCGAATGGGGGCGCTCGAGACGATCTCCGAGCGCATCAATTCGGAGCACGACGTGAACGCGGTGTTCGAGCTCATCGCGGACAGCGCGCGCGATGTGCTCGGCGCGGACCGGTGCGGCATCTTCCTCGGCGAGGCGGGACGGACGCCGACGCACGTATTCTCGCGCGGCCTGTCCGACGAGTACGTCGCGGCCGCCGCCGCGAGCGTGGCCTCCGGCGCCGGTCCGGCGGCGGAGGTGATGGCGCGCCGCGAGCCCGTCATCATCGCCGACGTGCAGCGGGAGTCGCCCGCCGAGCCGTTGCGACGCGCCGCGGCAAAGGCCGGCTACCGTACGGTCGCGCTGTTCCCGCTGCTGTACCGCGACCGGGTGACCGGCGTGCTGCGCCTCTACCACGACCGCGTCCGCGCGTATACCCCGGCCGACGTGGCGCTCGGCGCGGCCTTCGCGAACCAGGCGGCGATCGCGGTGGAAAACGCGCGCCTCCTGAACGACGCCGAGCGGCGCGCCCGGGACCTCGCGACGCTGAACCGGGTGATGGCGCGCATAACGGCGGCGCTGCGCCCGGAGGACTTGTTCGAGGCGCTCGTCGAGGAGCTGCACACGACGCTGCGCTACCCGCTCGTCGACGTGCTGACGCTGGCCGACGACGGTGCCGCCCTGCGCGTCGTGAGCCGGCGCGGGTACGAGGGCGCCATACCGGAGCGGGTGCCGGTCGACCAAGGCGTCGTCGGGCGCGTCGCGCGGACCGGCGTCGCGATGCTCGTCGCGGACGTCGCCGCCGAGCGCGACTATCGGACCCTGGACCCGCGCGCGCGCCAGGAGGCGTGCGTGCCGATCTTCGTCGAGGGCCGTATCGCGGGCGTCATCAACGTCGAGACGACGGAGGCCGTCCTCGGCCCGGCCGACGTCGAGCTGCTCACCGCACTGGCCAACCAAGTGTCGACGGTGATGCGAAACTCGGTGCTCTTTACGCAGGCGCAGACGGCGCGCGAAGAGCTGCAGGCGCTGCACGAGGCCGCCCAGACGCTCAGCGCCTCGATCGAGCTCTCCGACGTGCTGGAGGCCCTGGTCAAGGTGACCTGCCGCCGCTTC
>DASSLH010000095.1:0-18820 GCA_035689625.1 Candidatus Methylomirabilota bacterium
CTCGGGGGCGATCACGACGGCGCGACCGGGCGACGGCTCAGTGCGGGCGGGGACGGCCGGCGCGCGCGAGGCTGAGGAGCGCGACGCCCGTGAGAACGAGCATGACGGGCTCGTTGGTGCTGAACGGAAACAGGTCGCCGAACACGGAGAAGACCAGGGCCTGGGCCTGGGTGGGCGCATGCGTCACGGCCAGGAGCAGCACTGCGAGGGACGCCAACATCCGGCTCATTGCACTCGATTCCTCCTACGCCAGGGGGACCACATCACTGGCGTTGTCATTCTGCAAACCGAACGCCATGACCTTCGTCGGGCTCCGGACCGGATTGTCCGCAAGGCGGGGGCGACTCCCTGCAGACCGTTGCATGCCGACTGCAGGGCGGAAGCAGAGGAAACTGTTTCAGGCGGAATCGAGGAGCGCCACGGCCTGGCCGGGCGCGACGAGCGTAGGGGAATTTGGGGCCATTTCGGGCCCCCATGTGAAATCAGAGCGTCAGTCTATCGGCCAGATCGCGCAGCGCGGCGAGATTGTGGGCGGCCGCGAAGTGGTCCACCAGCGGCAACGCCGCCGCCATGCCGCGCGTGAGCGGCTCGTAGGAGGGATTACCGAGCAGCGGGTTGAGCCAGATCACGCGGCCCGCACGGCGCTTGATGCGCAGCAGCTCGGTGGCGAGCACGTCGGGATCGCCGGTGTCCCAGCCGTCGGACAGGACGATCACGATCGTGCGGCGATCCACGAGATGCGTCCAGTGCCGGTTGAACTCCGCCAGCGATTCACCGATGCGCGTGCCGCCCGACCAGTCGCGCACGTCTTGCAGGCGGCGCAGCACCTCGCGATAGGAGCGCGCGCGGAGCAGGTCCGTCACGCGCGTGAGACGCACGGAGAAGGTGAACGTCTCCACGCGCGCGAACACGTGCTGCAGCGCGAAGAGGAACTGCAGCAGGAACCGGCTGTAGAGGTCCATCGAGCCGGAGACGTCGCACAGCAGCACCAGCCGCACCTTGCGCCGCTTGCGCTGGCGGTAGCGCAGCTCGATGATCTCGCCGCGCGTGAGGTTGGCGCGCAGCGTGCGGCGCAGGTCCACCCGGCCCCGGCGGCGCACCGGCCGCCGGCGCCGGCTGATCCGCCGCGCCAGCCGCCGGGCGATCTGCACGGTGAGGCGCAGCAGCTCGTCGAGCTGCTCGGCGCCGAACGTCGAGAAGTCGCGGGCGGCCAGCGCCTCGACGTCGGAGGCGGCCGGCACGCCGAGCGGCTCGCCGGCGTCCTCCTCCTCGCCGCCCTCGCCCCAGTCCTCCAGCGCCAGCCGCTCGCGCCGCTCGCCGCCGCTGTCCACCGCGCCGGCGTCGTCGGGCAGCGGGGGGCCGGCCAGCGCCTCGGCCACCTCGTCGGCCTCCGTGCGCGCACGCCAGAACGCCTCGAAGGCGCGGTCGAAGACCGGCGCCTCCTCCGGCCGCGTGACGAATGTCGCGCGCAGGCCCAGGTAGACCTCGCGCCGGTCGCTCACGTCGAGGTGATCGAGGGCACGGACGGCGTCGAGCGTCTGCAGCGGCGTCAGCGGCAGCGACTGGCGGCGCAGGAGCGCGGCGAACGAGACGACGGCGCGGCTGAGCGCGCGCGGGGGCACTAGCCCGAGACCGGCAGGAACGGCGCCAGGCCGGCCTTGCCCACCTCCGCGCGGAAGCGCTTGATGTCGTCGGCGTCCTTGAGCACGCAGCCCAGCGTCTCGAAGACGAGCGACTCGTCGAGGTGGTCGGCGTGCAGCCCGGCCAGCGCCTGGGCCCAGTCGAGCGTCTCGGCCACGCCCGGCACCTTGGCCAGCCGCACCTTGCGTAGCGACTCCATGAAGCGCGCGACCTCGCGGGCCAGGCGCGCGTCGACGCCCGGCACCTTGCGCTGGACGATCGCGACCTCCTTGTCGAAGGCCGGATAGTCGATCCAGAGGTAGAGGCAGCGGCGGCGGAGCGCGTCGCTGAGCTCGCGCGTGCGGTTGGACGTGAGGATGACGTGGGGCGGATGGGTGGCCTTGATCGTGCCGATCTCGGGGATCGTCACCTGCCAGTCCGAGAAGACCTCGAGCATGAACGCCTCGAACTCCTCGTCGGCGCGGTCCACCTCGTCCACCAGCAGCACCGGTGACTGCTCCTGCGTGATGGCCTGCAGCAGCGGCCGCTTGAGCAGGAACGACTCGGAGAAGATCTCGTGCTCCTCCTGGTCCACCGGCAGCGGCGCCGTCTCCCGCAGCTTGATGTGCAGCAGCTGCTTCTGGTAGTTCCACTCGTACAGCGCGGCCGAGGCGTCGAGGCCCTCGTAGCACTGCAGGCGGATCAGGTTCGTCTCCAGCATGCGGGCCATGACCTTGGCGACCTCGGTCTTGCCGACGCCGGCGTGGCCCTCGATCAGCAGCGGTTTCTTGAGGCTGAGCGCCAGGTGCACCGAGGTCGCCACCGGCGCGTCGGTGACGTACTCGGCCGACTCCATCAGCGACTGGATCTTGCGGATCTCCTCGCGCACGGGCCGTTATTGTACATGAAGGCGCGCGTAGTCCTCGGGCGTGTCCACGTCGGGCGGCATCGGCGCGTCGACCGGCACGCGGGCGACGCGCTCGGGGACGCGCCGCACGACGGCGCGGGCGCCGGCGTCGCCGTCGAGCGCGCGCAGCTCGTCGAGCACCTCGGCGGCGAAGAGCACCGGCGTGCCCTGGGCGCCGCGGTACACCGGCGCCACGATCGCCTTGCCCGTCTGCTCGCGCGCGCGCAGCAGCGCGGCGATGAGCCCGTCGGGCAGCCGCGGCTGATCGCCGAGCGCGATGAGCGCCGCCGCGGTCCACGGCTTGAGCGCGGCGGCGCCGATCGCGATGGACGAGCCCTGCCCCGCCTGCGGCCGGGGGTTGACGGCGAAGCGCACCGGCAGGCCCTCGAGCGCCCCCCGCACCGCCTCGTCGTCCTGGCCGGTGACGACGACCGTGTCGGCGACGTGCGGCAGCACGTTCTCCACGCTCCAGCGCACGACCGGCTTGCCGCGCAGCTCCAGCAGCAGCTTCTGCCGCCCCATGCGCCGCGCGAAGCCCGCCGCCAGCACGATCGCGGCGATCACGGGAGCCCCGACGGGCACTGGCGACGGAAAGAAAGGACCGAGCGGTCAGCCGGCCGGGGCCGGCGCGGCGGGGGCGCGGCGGACGTTCCGTTGGCTTCGATCGCCCAACGCCTCACGCCTGACTTCGCCAACCCGAGACAGGCGCAGCGGATCGATCCACGCGGAACTCTGCCGCGCCCCCGCCGCGCCGCCCCGGTCGGCGTGATTGATCGCTCCCGCTAGCCCTGCGCGCGCTTGAGCGCGGCCTCGAGCGCGCGGCGCGCGAAGACGCGGCAGAGGTGCGCCTTGTACTCGACGGAGCCCTGCAGGTCCGCCTGCACGTCCACGCCTTCGGCGGCCTTCTGGGCCGCCGCCTCGATCGTCGCGGCGTCGAGCTTCTTGCCGAGCAGCGCGGCCTCCACGCCCTTGGCGCGCACGGCCCGGGTGCCGGCGCCGGTGACGCCGACGCCGACCTTCGTGCAGTTGCCCGACTTCTTGTCCACGGTGACGGCCGCGCAGACGCCGACGATGGCGAAGCGCGAGGCCGGGTGCGGGAACTTCATGTAGCAGGCCCCGCTGCCGGCCGGCCACGCGGGGATGCGGATCGTCGTCAGCACCTCCTTGTCCTTGAGCGCCGTCTCCATCAGGCCCTTGAACCAGTCGTCCACCTTCACCGTGCGCTTGCCCTTGGCGCCCTCGCAGACGAACTCGAAGCCGAGCGCGATGGCCGTGGCCGGCATGTCGGCGGCCGGGTCGGCGTGGGCGAGCGAGCCGCCGATGGTGCCCTTGTTGCGCACGGCGGGATCGCCGATCACCGACGCCGTCTCGGCGACGACCGGGATCTTGGCCTTGAGGACCTTGGAGGACTCGACCTCCCAGTGGGTGGTCATGGCGCCGACCACGACCGCGCCCTTCTCCTCCTTGATGCCGGTCAGGCCCTTGACCTTGCCGAGGTCGATGATGTGCTTGGGCTGGGCCAGGCGCAGCTTCATCATCGGGATCAGGCTGTGGCCGCCGGCCAGCAGCTTGGAATCCTTCAGCTTGCCGAGCAGCTTCAGCGCGTCCTTGACGCTGGTCGGAGCGTGATACTCGAAGGCGGCTGGGTACATGTCTCGGCTCTCCTCTTAGCGCTTCGCGCTCTTCATCACGCTCCAGACACGGCTGGCGGTCAGGGGCATGGTCTCGATGTGGTCGACGCCCAGCGGGGCCAGCGCGTCCACGACGGCGTTCATCACGGCCGGCGTGGCGGCGATGGTGCCGGTCTCGCCGGCGCCCTTGACGCCGAGCGGGTTGACCGGCGTCGGCGTCACCGTGCGGTCGGTCTCGTACATCGGCAGCATGTCGGCCTTGGGCAGCGCGTAGTCCATCATGCTGCCCGTCACCAGCTGGCCGTCGTCGTACACGGCGCCCTCGCAGAGGGCCTGGCCCACGCCCTGGGCGATGCCGCCGTGCACCATGCCGTCCACGATCATCGGGTTCATGACGTTGCCGACGTCGTCCACCGCCAGGTAGCGCAGCACCTTCACCTGCCCGGTGTCGCGATCGATCTCGACCACGCAGGCGTGGGCGCCGAACGGGAAGCAGAAGTTCGACGGGTCGTAGAACGACGTCTCCTCCAGGCCCGGCTCCAGCCCCTCCGGATAGTTGTGGGGCACGTAGGCCGTGAGCGCGACCTGCCCGAACGGCACCGACTTGCCGGGGAAGCCCTTCACCTGGAACTGGCCGTTGGTGTACTCGATGTCGCTCGGCGAGGCCTCCAGCAGGTGGGCGGCGATCTTCTTGCCCTTCTCCTTGATCTTCTGCAGCGACATCAGGATGGCGGTGCCGCCGACGGCGCCCGAGCGGCTGCCGTAGGTGCCCATGCCGAACGGGATGGCCCCGGTGTCCCCGTGCACGATCTCCACGCTCTCCATCGGCACGCCGAGCTCGTCTGCCACCAGCTGGGAGAACGTCGTCTCGTGCCCCTGACCGTGCGAGTGCGAGCCGGTGTACACGGTCACGCCGCCGGTGGGATGCACGCGGACCTTGCCGGACTCGTAGAGGCCGGCCTGGGCGCCCAGCGAGCCGACGACCTTGGAGGGCGCGATCGAGCACGCCTCGATGTAGGTCGAGAAGCCGATGCCGAGCAGCCGGCCCTGCTTGCGGGCGGCCTCCTGCTCGTGGCGGAACTTGCGGTAGTCCACCATCGCGAGCAGCTTGTCGAACGCGGCGGCGTAATTGCCGCTGTCGTAGTTCAGCGCGACCTGGGTCTGGAAGCCGTTGTCGAACTTCGGGATGAAGTTCTTCTTGCGGATGTCGGCCGGGTCCAGCTTGAGCGCGGCGGCGCCGGCGTCGACCATGCGCTCCAGCAGGTAGGCCGCCTCCGGCCGGCCGGCACCCCGGTAGGCGTCCACCGGCGTCGTGTTGGTGAACACGCCGGTGACGTGGGCGTGGATGGCCGGGATCGTGTAGACGCCGTTGAGCAGCGTCGCGTAGAGATAGGTCGGCACCGCCGGCGCGAAGGTCGAGAGGTACGCGCCCATGTTGGCGATGGTCTTCACGCGCAGGCCGACGATCTTGCCGTGGGCGTCGAAGCCCATCTCGGCCTCGGTGACATGGTCGCGGCCGTGGGCGTCGGTCTGGAACGCCTCCCGCCGGGTAGAGGTCCAGCGCACCGGTCGCTTGATCTGCTTCGTCGCCCACGAGCAGATCGTCTCCTCGTTGTAGAGGAAGATCTTGGAGCCGAAGCCGCCCCCCACGTCGGGCGCGATCACGCGCACCTTGTGCTCGGGGATGCCCAGCACGAAGGCAGCCATCAGCAGCCGGTGCACGTGCGGGTTCTGCGAGGTCACCCACAGCGTCAGGTCGCCGGTCGCCTGGTCGTAGCGGGCCAGGCAGGCGCGCGGCTCCATGGGGTTGGCCACCAGCCGCTGGTTGACGATCTTCTTCTTCACCACGCGGGCGGCGCCGCGGAAGGCCGCGTCCACGGCGGCGGCGTCGCCGATCTGCCACGTGAAGGCCTCGTTGGACGGCGCCACCTCGTGGATCTGGGGCGCGCCCTTGGCGGTGGCCTGGTCGGTGGCGCTCACCGCCCGGAGGACCTCCCACGTGACCTTCACCTTGTCGGCGGCGTCCTGGGCGGCGCTCTGCGTCTCCGCGATGACGATGGCCACCGGGTCGCCCACGCACCGTGCCGCGTCGGCAGCCAGCGGCATGTGCGGCGGGACCTTGAGGCCGGGCAGCAGCCAGCCGCACGGCAGCGAGTTGACGCCGGCCATGTCCTTGCCGGTGAAGATCGCCACCACGCCGGGGTGCTTGAGGGCGGCCGCGGTGTCGATCTTTTTGATCCGCGCGTGGGCGTGCGGGCTGCGGACGAAGGCGGCGACCGTCGTGCCGGGCAGCCTCACGTCGTCCACGTAGGTGCCCCGCCCGGTGATGAACCGCGGGTCCTCGCGCCGCTTGATCGACTTGCCGAGCACGCGCTCAACGGTTGCCATGACGCGCCCTCACTTCTTTCCGGCCATCTGCTCGGCCGCCCACTGGATCGCCTTGACGATGTTGTGATAGCCGGTGCACCGGCAGAGGTTGCCCTCGAGCTGGTGGCGGATCTGCTCCTCGGTGGGCTTGGGGTAGCGCTCCAGCATCTGGCAGGCGGCCAGGATCATGCCCGGCGTGCAGAACCCGCACTGCAGGCCGTGCTTCTCCCAGAAGCCCTGCTGGATCGGATGCAGCTCGCCGTTCTTGGCCAGCCCCTCGATCGTGGTGATCTTCGCCCCGTTGCACTGCACGGCGAAGAACGTGCACGCCTTCACCGCCTTGCCGTCCATGAGGATCGTGCAGGCGCCGCACTGGCTGGTGTCGCACCCGACGTGGGTGCCGGTGAGCCCGACCGTCTCGCGGATGTAGTGGACGAGCAGGAGTCGCGGCTCCACTTCGTGGCTGTACGTCTGGCCGTTGATCGTCATCTTCACTGGGAGTTTCACGACTCGTCCTCCAGGATCGGGCGGTTAGACAGCGGGTGCCGGCCTCGCGGGGAGAGAGCGTAAGGCGACGGCGTCGCCCTGTCAAATGCGGGAGCGGGGGCCGGGCCCCCTGTGCAGCCGGTGTGTCAGTAGGCTGAAGGTTGCAGCCCGGGACGGTCGGGGCGCTCGCGCTCGTCGTCCACCCGCTCGATGTCGTCGATCTCCGGCGTGGACACGGCCACGACCTCGGCATCGTCGAGCGCGATGAGGCGATGCAGGCGCCCCGGCGGCACGTGCTGGGCGTCGCCGGGACCGAGCCAGAGCTCGCACAGCTGGCCGCGCGCGTCCTCGAGCACCAGGATGACGCGGCCGGTGCGGATCAGGAAGCTTTCCTCCCGCTCGCGGTGGTAGGCGAGGGCCAGCTGATGGCCGCGGCGGATGTGGAGGATCCTGCCCGCGTAGCGGCGGGTCAGGGTCCACAGCGTCTCCCAGCCCCAGGGCTTGGGAACGCCGCGCCGCGCGTCGTGAGGAGTGTCGGGCGTCATCGGCTGAGACACGCCTGCAAGCGTCCTGCCGGACCGGCGGCGCGACCGGTCAGGCGCCGAGCAGGCGGCGGCCGTCGGCGCGCGCCTGGTCGAGCACCTCGCGCACCGGCAGCGACTTCTCGCCGGCGATGCGCAGCACGTCGGCGAACTCGGGCGTGACGGTCACCACGCGCCCGTCCAGGCGCGAGACCTTGAAGGGCAGCGTGCCGTAGGCGGTCGGCAGCGTGACGATCTCGCGCTCCAGGCGCGCCCGGGTGACCTCGGTCCAGCGCACGCCGATGGTGGACGACTCCTCGAACAGCACGCGCGAGAGCGCGCCGACGCGGTCCGAGGGGCAGAGCGCGGTCAGCACCGTGCCGGGCCGGCTGCGCTTCATGATGACCGGGGCCAGGAAGACGTCGAGGGCGCCCGCCTCGAACAGCCGGTCCATCAGCGGCTCGAACAGCTGGGGCGACATGTCGTCGATCGTCGTCTCGACCTGGGCCACGCTCTCGCCCGTCCCGCCCCCGGCCCCGGCGCCCACGAAGCAGCGCAGCACGTTGGCGGTCTCGGCGAGGTCGCGGCTGCCGGCGCCGTAGCCGACGCGCTCGACGGTCATGGACGGCATGCGCCCGGCGCCGGCGGCCAGCGTCGTGAGGATCGCCGCGCCGGTGGGGGTCACCAGCTCGGCCCGCACGCCGGTGTCCACCACCGGGAAGCCTCGCAGCAGCTCGGCCGTGCCCGGCCCCGGCACCGGCATAAGGCCGTGGGCGGTCTCGACGAAGCCGCCGCCGACGGGCAGCGCGGAGACGTGCACGTCGCCGGCACCCAGCAGCCGCAGCGCGATCACCGCGCCCGTCACGTCCACGATCGCGTCCACCGCGCCGACCTCGTGGAAGTGCACTTCGTCCACCAAGGTGCCGTGCACGCGCGCCTCGGCCTCGGCCAGCCGCCGGAAGATCCGCGTGGCGCCGCCGACGACCGCCGGGTCGAGCCCGCTCGACTCCAGCAGTCGCACGATGTCCCCGAGGCCGCGGTGATGGTGGCTGTGGCCCTCGACGTCCACGTCCACCTTGGTCGCCCGGAACGCGCCCCGCCGCACTTCCCGCGCCGTCAGCGTGAAGCCGCCGAGCGGCAGCTTCGCAAGCTCCGCCCGCAGCGCCTCCAGCGGCACGCCGACGTCCACCAGCGCGCCCAGGATCATGTCCCCCGACGCGCCGCTCGGGCAGTCGAAGTAGACCGTCTTCACGGGCGCCGTCTCAGCGGATCTTGGCGACCAGCTTGTTGATCTGGCTGGCCTGGTGGGCGGCGCCGTAGCCGTTGTCGATGTTGACGACCGACACGCCGGGCGCGCAGGAGTTCAGCATCGTGAGCAGGGCGGCGAGGCCGTTGAGCGACGTGCCGTAGCCCACGCTCGTCGGCACCGCGATGACCGGGCGATCCACGAGCCCGGCGATGACGCTCGGCAGCGCGCCCTCCATGCCGGCGACGGCAACGATCGCGCTGGCCTCGCTCAGCAGCTCGCGGTGCACCAGCAGCCGGTGCAGCCCGGCCACGCCGCAGTCGGCGAGCCGCTCGACGCGATTGCCGAGCGCCTCGGCCACCAGCGCCGCCTCGTCCGCCACCGGCACGTCGGCGGTCCCGGCGGCGGCGACGACGACGAGCCCGACGCCCTCCACGCGCTCGGGGCGCACGACGAGCAGCCGCGCGACAGCGTGATAGACACACGGCAGCCCGGCCGCCTCGACCGCGGCGGCAATGGCCGCGTCGCAGCGCGTCGCGAGGACGTTGCCGTGATGCCGGGCGAGGCGCTCGGCGATGGCCACCACCTGCTCGGGCGTCTTGCCGGGACAGAAGATCGCCTCCGGCCCGCCGGCGCGCAGCGCGCGGTGCTGGTCCACCTTGGCGAAGCCGAGATCCTCGAACGGCAGTCCCGCCAGCCGCGCCATCGCCGCGTCCACGTCGACGCGCCCCGCCCGCACGTCGTCCAGCAGCCGGGCGAGCTTCGCCCTATCCACTGGAGGAGCGCTTCAGGTTCAGCAGCAGGTTGGCGCTGCCGGACTGGAAGCCGGCGAGGTCCACGGCGACGTAGAGATAGCCGAGCTCGCGGAAGCGCTTCACGATCGCCTCGTGGCGGCCGTCCTGCCAGAGCCGCGGCACGTCCTCCAGCGGGATCTCCAGGCGCGCCAGCCGGTCGTGGTGGCGCACGCGGAACTGGCGGAAGCCGAGCGAGCGCACGAACTCCTCGGCGGCGTCCACCTGGCGGAGCTTGTCGGCGGTGATCCGGTCGCCGTACTGGAAGCGCGACGACAGGCAGGCGAACGAGGGCTTGTCCCACGTCGGCAGCCCCAGCGCGCGCGACAGCTCGCGGATCTCGCGCTTGGTGAGGCCGGCGTCGATCAGCGGCGCCCGCACGCCGTGCGCGGCGGCGGCCTTCATGCCGGGCCGGTGATCGCCGAGGTCGTCCACGTTGGCGCCGTAGACGAGCGTGCGTAGCCCCTCGCGGGCGGCGATCGGCGCCAGCTTGTCGAACAGCTCGTCCTTGCAGAAGAAGCACCGGTCAGCGCCGTTGCGCGCGTAGTCGGGGTTGGCCAGCTCCTCGGTGGCGATCACGATGTGCCGCAGGCCGATCGACTCGGCGAGCGCCCGGGCCTCCGCGAGCTCCGTCGCCGGATACGTCTCGGAATCCGCCGTCACCAGCACGGCGCGCTCACCGAGGGCGTCCTTGGCGGCGCGGGCCAGGAGCGTCGAGTCCACGCCGCCGGAGAACGCCACCGCCACGCTGTCCAGCTCGCGCAGCAGGCCCAGCAGCCGCTGATACTTCTCGGACGCCATGCCGTCAGTTGCGCTCCAGCCGCGTGAGGTCCTCGAACTCGGCGTAGCGGCGGTCGATCTCGCGCGCGTCCAGCCGCATGAGGCGGCCGAGCGAGAAGTCCTCCACCGTGAACGAGGCCAGCACCGAGCCGTAGACCATCGCCCGGCGCAGGGTGGGGCCGTCGGTGCGGTCGCGGAACGCCAGGTAGCCCATGAAGCCGCCGGCAAACGTGTCGCCGGCGCCGGTCGGGTCGAACACCGCCTCCAGCGGATAGGCCGGCACCACGAAGAACGCGCCGTCGTCGAGCAGCAGCGCGCCGTACTCGCCGCGCTTGACGACGACCGTGCGGGGGCCGAGGGCGGCGATCTTGCGAGCGGCCTTGACCAGGTTCGGCTCCTCGGCCAGCTGCCGGGCCTCGGCGTCGTTGATCGTGATGACGTCCACCTCGCGCAGCACGCGCAGCACCGCCTCCCGCTTGCCCTTGATCCAGAAGTTCATCGTGTCGAGCGCCACCAGCCGCGGCCGCGTGCGCATCTGCCGCAGCACCTGCAGCTGAAGCTCGGGGTCGATGTTGGCCAGGAACAGGTAGGGCGTGCGGGCCTGGGCGTCGTCCAGCTCGGGGCGAAAGTCGGCGAAGACGTTCAGCTGGGTGTCGAGCGTGCGGGCCTCGTTGAGGTCGTAGCCGTACTCGCCGGTCCAGCGGAACGTCCGGCCGCTGGCCACCCGCAGGCCGCGCACGTCCACGCCGCGGTCGCGCAGCAGCTTGACGTGCTCCTCCGGAAAGTCCTCGCCCACCGTCGCCACCAGCCGCACGGGCGTGAAGAAGCTGGCCGAGTACGAGAAGAAGGTCGCCGAGCCGCCCAGCACCTCGCGCACCTTGCCGAACGGCGTCTCCACCGAATCGAGCGCCACCGATCCCACCACCAGCAGCTCAGCCATTTACCGTTTCCCTTTGGGTGAACGCTTCGTCACTGGAAAGTATTTCCCGAGCAGTAGATCCAGCCGGCGGCGGGTGGCCAGCGGGAACGCCGCCGGGCTGGTGATCACCGCGCTCTCGAGCAGGCTCGGGCACGGGCACGCGCGGGGGCCGCCGATGGCCGGAATCACCCGGCGCAGGACGTCTTTGGCGGTCGCCACGTTCTTGAGCAGATTCTGGATGACGGCCTCGACGCTGACGGCGTCGTGGCTCTCGTGCCAGACGTCGTAGTCGGTCACCAGCGCCAGCGTCGCGTAGCACAGCTCGGCCTCGCGCGCCAGCTTGACCTCCGGCACGTTCGTCATGCCGATGACGTCCACGCCCCAGCCGCGGTAGATGCGCGACTCGGCCCTGGTGGAGAACTGCGGGCCCTCGATGCAGATGTAGGTGCCGCCGCGGTGCACGGTGGCGCCGGTGGCGCGCGCCGCCTTCTCGAGGGTGCCGGCCAGCGTCGGGCAGACGGGATCGGCCATGCCGACGTGGGCCACGATGCCGTCGCCGAAGAACGAGGACACGCGCCGGCGGGTGGCGTCGAAGAACTGCGAGGGCAGCACGAGGTCCAGCGGATGGATCGTCTCCTTCATGCTGCCGACGGCGGAGATGGACACTACCCACTCGACGCCCAGCGACTTCAGTCCCCAGATGTTGGCGCGGAAGTTCAGCTCGCTGGGCGTGAGGCGATGGCCACGGCCGTGGCGGGGCAGGAACACGACGCGCCGGCCCTCGTAGACGCCCGTGCAGAATTCGTCGGAGGGATCGCCGAACGGCGTGCGCACGCGGCGCCAGCGCACGTCGGTGAGGCCCTCGAGCTCGTAGAGCCCGCTGCCGCCGATGATCCCGATGGCGCCGTCGCTCATGCCGCCGTCGTCTCCTCCAGGACTCCGCGGGCGCGCTCGGCGCCCGCCGCCGTCACCCGCACGCGGGCGACGCGCCGCCGCAGCGCCTCGGCCCCGGCGAACGCGACCTCCACGTAATTGCCCGTCAGCCCGACCAGCTCACCGCCGGCCCGCTCGCGCGCGAGCACGAGCACGTCCTCGACGCGACCGATCAGCCGCTCGCGGAACCGCCGCCGCTTGGCCGCCGAGACCTCGCGTAGCTGCCGGGCTCGCTCGGCCACCGTGTCCGGGTCCGGCCGGCCCGCCAGCGTCGCCGCCTCCGTTCCCCGCCGCGCGGAGTACGGGAAGACGTGAAGATACGAGAACGGCAGCGCCTCCACCAGCGCCAGCGTGGCCGCGAAGTCGGCGGCCGTCTCGCCCGGGAAGCCGACGATCACGTCGGCGCCCAGGCCCGGGGCCGGCAGCGCCGCGGCCAGACGCTCGACCAGCCCGCGGTACATCGCGCTCGTGTAGGGCCGGCGCATCGCGCGCAGCACGCGATCGCTGCCGCTCTGCAGCGGCACGTGCAGGTGGGGCGCGATCACCGGTAAGGTCGTCAGCACCTCGAACAACTCCTCGGTGACGTAGGCCGGCAGCAGCGAGGACAGCCTGAGCCAGCGCAGCCCCTCGAGGCCGGCGAGCCGCCGGAGCAGCGCCGCCAGCGTGGTGCGCGGCGCCAGGTCGGCGCCGTAGTGGCCGAGATCCACGCCGGTCAGCACGATCTCGGGATGGCCGGCCGCCAGCAGGGTGCGCGCGTGCGCCTCCACGACCTCGGGCGGCAGGCTGCGGCTGGCGCCGCGCGCGAACGGCACGATGCAGAACGCGCAGCGATGCTGGCAGCCGTCCTGGACCTTGACGAAGGCGCGCGAGCGGCCGTCCAGACGCGGCGCCGGCGCGGGCGCCTCCAGCCGCGCGCCGCCGAGCCCGCCGACCGCGACGCGCGTGGCGCCGCGCTCGCGGCCGAGCAGCTCGACCAGCAGGTCGGGCAGCCGCGCCTTGTCGGCGGTGCCAACGACGAGGTCCACGCCACCCAGGACGGCGATCGCGTCAGGACTCGTCTGGGCCCAGCAGCCGGTGACGACCACGCGCCCGCCCGGCGCCCGCGCCGCGCGGCGGATGGCACGGCGGTCGGACAGCTCGGCGGCCGCCGTCACCGCGCACGTGTTGACGACGACGACGTCGGGCTGCACGCCCGGCGCCGCCAGCGCGAAGCCGCGCGCCTGCACCAGCGCCTGCATCTGCCCGGTGTCCACCTGGTTGAGCCGGCACCCCAGTGTCTCGAAGCGCACGGTCGGCGCCGCGCTCACGCGACCACGGGCTCCTTGAGCTGTCCGCAGGCGGCGCCGATGTCCTCGCCCTTGCTCCATCGCACGGTGGTCGTGACGCCCGCATCGATGAGGATCGCCTGGAAGGCCAGGATGCGCGACAGCGGCGAGCGCTGGAAGGCGGAGCCCGGCCAGTCGTTGAACGGGATGAGGTTGACCTTGGCCTTGATGCCGCGCAGCAGGCGCACCAGCCGATGCGCGTCCTCGGGAGCGTCGTTGACGTCCTCGAGCATGACGTACTCGAAGAACACGCGCTGGCGCGGCGCCAGCGGGTAGCGGCGCACGGCCGCCATCAGCGTCTGCAAATTCCAGGAGCGGTTGATCGGCATCAGCCGCTCGCGCACCTCGTCGGCGGCGGCGTGCAGCGAGATGGCCAGGTTCACCTTGAGGTCCTCGCGGCCCAGACGCTCGATGCCGGCGACGAGGCCGACGGTGGACACGGTGATTCGCCGCGGCGAGTAGCCCAGCCCCAGCCGCGGATCGATCATGATGCGGATGGCGGCGACCAGGCTCGCGTAGTTGGCGAGCGGCTCGCCCATACCCATGAAGACGATGTGGGTCACGCGCTCGGCCTCGCCCAGCAGCGCGTTGGCCACCAGCAGCTGACCGACGATCTCCCCTGCCGTGAGGTTGCGGTCCAGACCCATGGTGCCGGTCAGGCAGAAGGCGCAGCCATAGCCGCAGCCGACCTGCGTGCTCAGGCAGAGCGTGACGCGCCCGTCGTCGGGCATGAGCACGGCGCTGACCAGGCGCTCGTCCGCCAGGCGGAACACGAGCTTGCGGCTGCCGTCCTGCGATGGCGTCGCCCGCTCGATCTCCGGCAGCGCGATCTCGTGCGTCTCGGCCAGCCGGGCGCGAAAGTCCTTCGGCAGGTCGGTCATCGCCTCCAGGTCGGTCACACCCTTGCGATAGAGCCACGTGGCCAGCTGGCGGCCGCGATAGCGCGAGGCGCCGAGGCTCACCGCCAGGTCTTCGAGCTCGGAAGGAAGGAGGCCAACCAGGTTGGAGCGGGACATACGACGGCAAGGATATCACGTCGCCACTGTTCGACTTTTCCACCGAACGTGTGACTGACCAGTGGATAACTCGGTGGGCGGTGGAACCGTGGGCGCGGGTTTTCTGCTACTTAGACCGAGTCGCCCGGCTCTTGAGCAGCGCCTCTGATAGAATTCGCCCGGAGGTCGTCATGGCCGAGCCGCTCGCCGATCTGCTCGCGCGTCACGTCGCGCGTTGGACTGACCGAACCGCCGACTGGGACGCGTTCGCCGACGCCCGCGTGGACGGTTACCGCCGCGCGCAGCACCGCTTCGTCGGCTACGGCGGCTCCGGCAAGGCCGATGGCCGCTACATCCCCGCCGAGCACTTCACGCTGAGCATCATGTTCGTGCCGCCGGGCCAGGGCAACGCCGCCCACACCCACGAGGTCGAGGAGATCTTCTTCGTTCTGCGCGGCAAGGTGCGCGTCTTCTTCGAGGACGCTCACGGCGGCCGCGTCGAGACCGTGCTGGGCGAGTGGGACTGCGTGTCGTGCCCGGCCAGCGTGATCCACGGCTACGAGAACGTGGGGCTCGAGCCCGCCTACCTGCAGGTGATGCTCGGCAAGGGCCGGCCGGATCTGATGTCCTACACCGATCCCGGCCTGCAGACCCAGCGCGACGCCCACCTGAAGTCGCCCGCTCGCTCTTGATCGGCGCCTCCCTCAAGCGCAAGGAAGACCGGCGCCTCGTCACCGGGCAGGGCCGGTACGTCGACGACCTGCGCGTGCCGGCCACGCTGCACGCCGCGATCGTCCGCAGCCCCCACGCCCACGCGCGCGTCGTGCGCGTGGATGCGCGCACGGCGCGGCGCCTGCCCGGCGTGGTCGCCGTCGTCACCGTGGCCGACATGCCGGAGCTGGCCGCCTCGGTGCCGCCCCTCATCCGCGAGCCCGGCTGGCCGGACTACGTGCATCCCGTGATGGCCGGCGAGCGCGCCCGTCACGTCGGCGAGGCCGTGGCCGCCGTCGTCGCCGACGACGCCTACCGCGCCGCCGACGGGGCCGAGGCAGTCGTCGTCGAGTGGGCACCGCTGCCCGCCGGCCTCGTGCACGACGGCTGGCGCGACAACCACGCCGGGATCACCGAGGCGCGCGTGGGCGACGCTGGCCACGGCCTCGCCGGCGCCGCGGTCGTCGTCGAGGCGCGCGTGACCTATCCCCGCGTGACCGGCGTGCCGATCGAGGGCCGCGCGGTGCTGGCCGCGCCCGACGCCGAGAGCGGCCGGCTCACGGTGTGGTCGTCCACCCAGGTGCCGTTCAACGTGCGCACGGCGATCGCCGCCGCGCTGGGCCTGGCCGAGGACGCCATCCGCGTGATCGCGCCCGACGTGGGCGGTGGCTTCGGCATCAAGGGCCACGTCTATCCCGAGGACGTGCTGGTGCCGGCGCTGGCGCGCCGGCTCGGCCGGCCGGTGAAGTGGGTGGAGACGCGCCGGGAACACTTCCTCACTGCGTCGGGCGATCGGGATCAAGCGCACGTCGCACGCATCGGCGTGCAGCGCGACGGCACGATCACGGCGATCGCCACCGCGTTCACGCGAGATCACGGCGCTTATCCAACGCTCGGCGGCGCGATGAGCGCGAACACGATCAACCATCTCGTCGGGCCCTACCGCGTGCCGCACTATCACGCGCGCGGCGATAACATCGTCACCCACAAGACGTTCGCGGCGGCCTATCGCGGGGCCGGCCGGCCCGAGGCCGCGCTCGTGCTCGATCGCCTGCTCGACCGCGCCGCGCGCCGGCTGGGTCTCGACGCCGCCGAGCTGCGGCGGCGCAACCTGGTCCGCCGCGAGCAGATGCCCTACGCCACCGGCCTCACCTACCGCGACGGCGTCGCGATCGCCTACGATCCCGCCGACTACGTCGCCGCCTTCGACGCGCTGCTCGCGCGCATCGACTGGGCGGCCTGGCGCCCGGAGCAGGCGGCGCGCCGCGGCAGCGCGCGGCCGATCGGGCTCGGCGTCTCCGCCTATGTCGAGGGCACGGGCATCGGGCCCTTCGAGGGCGCCGACGTGAGCGTGGACCCCAGCGGCGCCGTGCTCGTGAGCGTCGGCGTCGGCGCCCAGGGCCAGGCGCACGAGACGACGCTGGCGCAGATCGCCGCGGCCGAGCTCGGCGTGCCGGTCGAGCGCGTGAGCGTGCGCGGCGGCGACACCGATCGCGTGGGCTTCGGCATGGGCACGATCGCCAGCCGGGTGGCCGCGGTCGCCGGTCCCGCGGTGGCGCGCTCGGCGCGCGACGTCGCGCTCAGGGCGCGCCGCGTCGCCGCCGAGCTCTTCGAGTGCGCGCCCGAGGACGTCGTGCTCACCGGCGGCGAGGCGCACGTGGCCGGCGCGCCCGACCGGCGGCTGCCGCTGGGCCGGCTGGCGCGGGCGGCCGTGCGCAGCCGCAGCCTGGTCGAGACCGGCCGTCCCGGCCTCGGCGCCTGCGTGTTCTTCTACCCGGGCAGCGTCACCTGGGCATTCGGCGCCCAGGCCGCCGTGGTCGAGGTGGACGTGGAGACGGGCGCCGTCGGCGTCCTGCGCCACGTGGTCGTGCACGACGCCGGGCGCGCCATCAATCCGATGGTCGTCGAGGGCCAGGTGCACGGCGGCACCGCCCAGGGCCTGGGCAGCGCGCTGCTGGAGGAGGTCGTCCACGACGGCGCCGGCCAGCTGCTGACCGGCTCGCTGATGGACTACGCGCTGCCGCGCGCCGCCGACTTCCCCGCCGTGGAGGTCGTCCACGTCGAGTTCCCGTCCACCGTCAACGAGCTGGGCATCAAGGGCGTCGGCGAGAGCGGCGTCATCGCGCCCGGCGCCATGATCGCCGGCGCCGTCGAGGACGCGCTGGCCGAGCGCGGCGTCGTCATCGACCGCCTGCCCGTCACCCCCGCGCGCGTGTTCGCCGCCCTGCGCGCCGCCCAAAGGAGCCGCGATGCTTCGTGACCATCCGACCGGCAACTACCGCTTCCTGCCCGGCATCACGGCGTTCTCGTCCGGCGTCATCGCGGCGCCCGGCCACGAGATCGTCCACGCCACGCTGGGCGCCGTGCTGCCCTGGCGCGAGGGCTTCGCGCTGATCGAGCGGCACCTGCGCGGGCAGGGCCGGCCGCGCACCGCGCTGTGCGCGATCGAGCTGCGCAGCCCGGCGCCGTTCACGTTCCAGGGCTTCGCCGGCTTCAACGAGGGCTACCGCGCGCTCCTGGGCGAGTGGGGCATCCTGGTCGGCGACGACAACCCGATCGCGCGCACCAACGTGGCGCCGGTGTTCGCGCCGCCGCGCGAGCCCTCGCTGTACGCGTTCTCCTACACGGCGGCCGGCGCCACGCCCGCGCCGACGTTCGTGGTCGCCGGCGCCGGCGAGATGCGCGACCGCGCCCAGGGCGCCGACGGCATCGTGCGCCACGGCGACACCTCGCCGGACGCCATGCGCGAGAAGGCGCGCTTCGTGATGAACGTCATGCAGGAGCGCATGCGCGCGCTCGGCGCCGACTGGAGCCGCGCCAGCACGATCGACGTCTACACCGCGCAGCCGATCTTCGGCTTCCTGGAGGACATCCTGAAGCCGGCCGGCGCGGCGGCGATCCACGGGCTGCGCTGGTTCCCGAGCCGCCCGCCGATCCAGGGGCTGGAATTCGAGGTCGACCTGCGCGGCGTCGGCCGCGAGCTGACGCTGTCGTCCTAGGCGGGCCGCCGCCGGACGCGCCACGCGAGCGCCGCGGCGAGGGCCAGCGCCGCCGACGGCAGCCAGATCAGCAGCAGCTCGGCCTGGAAGACGCGCCAGCCGCGCGCGGAGAAGAAGCGCAGCGCCAGCGGCGGCACCGGCAGCGGCCGCCACGGCAGGAAGTAGCGCTCGGCCGAGAACGGCGCGAAGAACGCGACGCCGGAGCCGCCGTCGGTCATCGCGTCGAGGAACCCGTGGGAGGCCGTGGCCAGGAACAGGAAGAGCCAGACGCCGGCGGCGCCGGCCTCGCCGCGGAACGCCGTCCACGTCACCAGCGCCGCCAGCGCGGCGGCGAAGGCCAGCGAGTGGGTGATCCCGCGGTGGCCGAGCATGTGGCCCCACGGCACGCCGAGGGCGACGCCGATCACGTCGAGGTCGGGCACCATCGCGCAGATGGCGCCGGCCAGCCAGTGGCGCGCCGGCGGCCCCGGCGGACGGACCAGCGTGCCGAGCGCAGCCCCGGCCACGGCATGCGAGAAGACCGACGACATCGCCGTCCTACGGACGCAGGACGAGGTAGAGGTCGAGGAGATTGGTGTTGGTGGGACCG
>DASSLH010000096.1:0-4957 GCA_035689625.1 Candidatus Methylomirabilota bacterium
CACGCCGGCCGAGGAGGGCGGCGCCGGCAAGGTGCGGCTCATGGACGCCGGCGCCTTCGAGGGCGTGGACGCGGCCATGATGATCCACGGCCGCTGCGGCACGCAGGTGTGGCGGCCGAGCCTGGGCATCATCAAGGTCAAGGCCGAGTTCTTCGGCCAGGCCGCCCACGCCTCGTCGTGGCCGTGGCGCGGCGTGAACGCGCTGAACGCCGTCATCGGCCTGTTCAACGCGCTCGACGCCATGCGCCAGCAGTTGCGCCCCGACGCGCGCGTGCACGGCGTCATCACGAAGGGCGGCGAGCAGGCCAACATCATCCCCGAGTACACCAGCGCGGAGTTCTACCTGCGCTCGGTCTCCGTGGACTACTGCTGGGAGCTGCTGCGGCGCTTCACCGCCGCCGCCGAGGGCGTCGCCGCCGCGACGGGCTGCCGCGCGAGTGTCACCCACGACCCGATCGTGCACGAGCCGCTCAAGGCGAACGCGACGATGGCCGGCCTGTTCGCCCGGAACCTCGAGCTCATCGACTTCCCCGAGGATCCCGACGACGGCCAGGCCGGCTACGGCTCGACCGACTGCGGCAACGTGAGCCAGCGGCTGCCGACGATCCATCCCTACATCCGGATCTCGCCGGACGGCGTGCCCGGCCACTCCCGCGAGTTCGCCGAGTGGGCGCGCTCGCCGATGGCCCGCGTCGGCCTCGTGGCCGGCGCCAAGGCGCTCGCGCTCACGGCGCTGGACCTGCTGGCCTCGCCGGAGGCGCTGCAGGAGGCCAAGCACGACTTCGCACGCGGAGGACACCAGCCATGAGAGCGTTCGTCGCTGTCGTCTCGTTGCTCCTCGCGGGCTGCGCCGGGATGAGCACCGTGTCCAACACCGACAACACGGCCCGCGCCGAGCTGAAGAGCGCCAGCGGCCAGCCGGTCGGCACCGCCACCCTCACCCAGCTGAGCAACGCCGTGCGGGTCGTGCTGGAGGTCCAGGGCCTGCCGCCCGGGCAGCACGGCGTGCACGTGCACACCGTCGGCAAGTGCGACCCGCCCGACTTCACCTCGGCCGGCGCGCACTTCAACCCGCTGGGACGCCAGCACGGCGCGCTGAACCCGCAGGGCGCGCACGCCGGCGACCTGCCCAACATCACCGTCGGCCAGGACGGCAAGGGACGGCTGGAGAGCACGACCGAGCTGTTCACGCTCGGCAGCGGGCAGACGTCGATCTTCGACGCGGACGGAAGCGCCCTCGTGGTGCACGCCGCGCCCGACGACTTCAAGACTGATCCCACCGGGAACTCCGGCGCGCGGATCGCCTGCGGCGTGATCGTCAAGAAGTAGCCTCGCCGCGGTGGGCGGGCGGCGAGGCGGGGACGGTCCGATGACCACGAGGTCTCAGCCGTAGGTCCGGCTAAGGAACTTCACTAGGCGACGCCCGTCTTGCAAGGCGGGGGACGGGTCTCTGGACCGTCCCCGCCTCGCCGCCCGCCCACCGCTCGCGTTCCTGCTGTTCCGGTATCCCTCCCGGCGTGCGCGGCCCGAATTCTCAGTGGGTCGCCATTGACGGCATCGGCCGCGGGGCGGGGCCGATGTAGTCGGCTCGGGGACGGATGAGGCGATTGTCGGCGTATTGCTCGAGGGCGTGGGCGCACCAGCCGGCGATGCGGGCGGTGGCGAAGATCGAGGTGCAGAAGTCGGGCGGGATGCCGAGGGCGTCGTAGACGACGGCGGAGAAGAAGTCGACGTTCACCGGCAGCGTCGTGCGGGCGCGCATGGCGTCGTAGAGGCGCTCGGCCACCTCGAACAGGCGGCGGCGGCCGGTCGCCTCGGCCATGGACTTCGCCATGCCGCGCAGCACGCGGGCGCGCGCGTCGTCCACGCGATAGACGCGGTGCCCGAAGCCCGGGATGCGCGTCTTCGGATTGGCGCGCTCGGCGCGGCTGAGCCCGCCGCGGGCGCCCAGCCGGCTCTCCACGAACGCCTCCGCCGTGGCCGGATCCGCGATCTCCCGCAGCATGACGAGGACGTCCTCGTTGGCGCCGCCGTGGCTGGGGCCCTTGAGCACGCAGACGGCGGCGACGATGGCCGCATGCAGGTCGGCCCAGGTGGCGACGGCCACGCGCGTGGCGAAGGTCGACGCGTTGAACTCGTGCTCGGCGTGCAGCGTGAGCGTCACGTCCATCACCCGCGCGACGTCCGCGGACGGCGCGGCGCCCTCGAGCATCGCGAGGAACCAGGCGGCGTGCGAGTCGGCGACGACATCCGCCGACACCGGCGCGCGGCCGGTGCGGATGCGATGCCAGGCCGCGACGGTGGCCGGCACCAGCGTGGTGAGCCGCACGGCCTTGCGCAGGTTGGCCTCGCGATCGCCGGCCCGCACGTCGGGATCGAGCGTGGCGGCCAGCGACACCGCCGTGCGCAGGGCGTCGAGCGGATGGGCGTCGCGCGGCAGCGTGCGCAGCAGCGCGATCACCGGCTCCGGCAGCGCGCGCGCCTCGCGCAGCCGCCCGCGGAACTCGCGCGCCTGCGCCGGCGACGGCAGCTCGCCGAACCACAGCAGGTAGACGACGTCCTCGAACGGCACGACGCCGGCGAGGTCGCCGATCTCGTAGCCGCGGTAGTAGAGGCGGCCGGCCGCGCCGTCGATCGTGCAGACGGCGGAGCGGGCGGCGATGACGTCCTCGAGCCCGGCCTTCCACGCGGTGTCCATGTGCTGGTCCTCCCCGGGGCGCCCGTCCGGGCGCCCGGCTCGCATACTGGATACTACATGATTTATATTGATTCAACTGCACTGACGCAGCGCCGGCCAGCGGGCCCCGGCGGCTTCTGCTAGCCTCGGAGGCGATGGTGATCCTGGAGGGCGAGGAGTTCCTGACGGTGGACGAGGCCGCGCGGCTGCTCGGCGTCAAGCGCGAGACGCTCTACGCCTACGTCAGCCGCGGGATCCTCAAGAGCTACCGCCAGGGCATCAAGCGGCAGCGCCTGTACCGGCGCGCCGAGGTCGAGGCGCTGCTGCGGCTGGATCGCGGCGGCGCGCCCAGGATCCCGCCGGCCGAGACCTGGATCCGGGATTAGCCGCCCGCCAGCGCCTTCTTGATCTGCTTCATGTGGTCGATCGTGTGCAGGCGCCAGGAGACGAGCGCGTAGGCCTTCCAGTCGAGGTCCTGCACCCACGTCAGCGGCGGGCCGTCCGGCACGTTGACGACCATGACGATCGGCGCCCGCGCCGCGCTCGTGAACCCCTCCGGCAGGGCCTGCAGCAGCTCCAGCACGTCGCGCTCGGTGCGCCGCAGCTCGTCGAGCAGCCACGGCCACGGCCGCCGCAGCGGCGCCTTCGAGCGCAGCGAGGCGGGAATCGGCTCACCCGGCGGCCGCTCGCCGGCCAGCAGGCAGCGCAGCTCGTCCACGCCCGGCCGGAACGTCTCGACCAGGTGATCGACCACCTCGTGGGCCGACCACTCCGCCGGCGCCGGCCGCCGCGCGGCCGGGGCGGGCCTCGCCTCGGCCAGCACGGCGTCGAGCGAGGCCAGCGCCGCCGCCACCTGCTCGCGCACGGCGGCCGGCGTCAGCGACGCCTTGCTCTCGAAGTAGGCGAGCGCGCGCTCGCGCGCGTCGCGCTCGGCCTTCGTCATCGCCGCGCGTCGCCGGCGCTTCGGCGGCGCTCGGCGGCGCGCTCCGCCTCGAGCCGCTCCAGCGCGACCTCGGAGTGATCGGCGAAGCTCATCGCCGCCGCCAGCGCGCGGTGGCCGGCGCGCTCGGCGATCAACCGATGCATCGTCTGCGCGATGCGCCGGTAGGACGGGTGGCCCTGCGGTGTCGTGCGCAGCTCGACGAGGTGCATCGCCTCGCGCGCGTTCATGTCCATGTAGAAGCGCACGCGGTAGGCCATGGACACGGCGTAGGAGGCGACCTCGGGCAGCCCCTGTTCCTCGATCGCGTCGTGCAGGGCGGCGGCCGCCTCCATGACCGCGCGCCAGTCGGCGACGGCGCCCGCCTCGGCCACCGCCTCCGGCATCACCCAGCCGTGGCGCGGCGTCAGCCGCTGCCACTCGAGCGTGAGCAGCCGGTGACGCTGCAGGTCGCGGAAGGCGCCGTAGTCGCCGAGCACGTCGAAACGATAGCCGGTCCGCTCGAAGGCGCGCCCCGGGCGATGGCGGCGGTTGCCGCGGCGGCCGACGTAGGCGCACAGCACGTCGGCGCGCTGCGCCTCGCTCAGCGCCCGGGCAACGGCCAGCAGCTCGTGGTCGGGGCGGTCGCTGGCGGCGTAGAGCGCGGCGGCGACCACCTTCACCTCTCCCTCGGGATCGAAGTCGCTCAGCGTGACCTCCGGCTCCTCGCCGACGGCGCGCGCGTGCACGGCGGAGGCCTCCGGCGTGGCGAGCGCCCGGGCGGCGGCGGCCGCCGTCGCCGCGCGCGTCTCGGCCAGGTACGCCGACCAGGCGCCGCCGCGGTCCGGCAGGTCCACGCGCTTGAGGAACGCCGGGATGACCTTGCGCAGCTCGGCCAGCATGGCGTCGGCGCAGGCGCGGACCTCGGCGAGTGGATGGGCGCGCATCCGCAGCAGCAGCTGCTCGTAGGCCTGGCCGGTGCCGTAGATCCCCACGTTGGAGATCGTCGCCGCCGGCAGCAGGCCGCGCAGGGTGTCGAGCGCCTTGGCCCGGATGGTCGAGCGATAGACGGCGTCGGACTCGCCGGCCTCGCGCGGGTGGCGCGCCTCGTAGAACTCGCGCAGGCGCGGGAGCCACTCGCGATAGACGTCGAAGGCGTGATCGAGCATGGCCACGTAGCGCTCGCGCAGGCCGCCGGTCAGCTCGGCGGGCACGTGATAGCGATAGCGGCCGTCGGGGCGGTCGTCGTAGGGGATGTAGCGCGTGGACTGCTCGAGATAGGCCATGAGCCGGCCCCACTCGAGCACCTTGGTCAGGATGTTCGACGCGCCCTCGCACGCCAGGTGCACGCCGCCCAGCTG
>DASSLH010000097.1:0-3451 GCA_035689625.1 Candidatus Methylomirabilota bacterium
CAGCGCCGTGAAGCCGCCGAAGCGCTTGACCACGCCCTGCACTTCCAGCAGCGGCGCGGCCATCGCTCAGCGCCCCCGCAGCCGGCGCACGAGGCCGAGGATGCCCTCCGGCGCGAGGACGACGAAGGCGACCAGCACGACGCCGACCAGGAGCAGGCTCAACTCCGAGGAGATCGTCACGGTCGCCAGCTGCTGAGCGCTGCCCAGCAGCGCGGCGCCGATGACGGGCCCGATCCACGTCGTCGTCCCGCCGATCATCGGCATCGCGAGCGCATCCACCGCGTAGTCGAGGGCGAACGCCGAGTTCGGCTCCACGAACGTCACGTAGTAGGGGAACGGCGCCCCGGCGATGCCGAGCAGGACGCCACTGACCGTGGTGGCGAACAGCTTCAGGCGCAGGGTCGGCACGCCCATGCACTCGGCGGCCTCCTCGTTGTCGCGCAACGCGGCCAGCCCGCGCCCGACCCAGGAGCGCTCGATGAAGCGGGCGACGACGACCGCCGTCACGGCCAGTCCCGTCATGACCGTGAAGAGGAAGACCACGTAGTTGCCGAACGGCGCCCCGCTCGGGCGGATCACGCTGAGGCCGCGCGAGCCGCCGACGTACTCCCAGTTGATGATCATCGTCTGCAGCACGATCGAGAGCGCCAGCGTGGCGATCGAGAAGAAGACGCCGCGCAGCCGCAGCGTGAGGTAGCCGATGCCGAGGCCGAGCAGCCCGGAGACGAGCCCGGCGGCCACGATGAGCACCGCCAGCGGCGCCCGCGTCCACTGGATCAGCACGACCGCGGTGTAGGCGCCCATCGCGAAGAACGCCGAGGTGCCGAAGTTCACGTAGCCGGCGTAGCCGCCCAGGATGTTCCAGGCCGTGGCGATGACGACGTACTGGAGAATGACGTAGCCGGCGAAGTAGATGTAGGGGTTCACCTTCAGCCGGGCCAGCAGGACGCCGGCGACGATGACGGCCGCGCCCACCACGATGGCCGCGACGTGGCGCCGCATCTAGCGTCCGAAGAGGCCGGCCGGCCGCACCGCGAGCACGATCAGCAGCAGGCCGAACGACACCGCCAGCGACCATGAGGGCCCGAAGAACGTGGCCATCAGGCTCTCGGCCACGCCGAGGATGAGCGCGGCCACCAGCGTGCCGCCGATGCTGCCCATGCCGCCCAGCACGGTGATCGCGAACATCCGGCCGATGTAGTCGCGGTCGGTGGACGGGATCACCGGCGTGATCACGACCAGCAGCGCGCCGGCCAGCGCCGAGGCCGCGATGCCGATGCCGAACGCGATCGTCTTCACCCGCACGGGATTGGCGCCCATGAGCCGCAGCGCCCCCTGGTCCTGCGAGACGGCCAGGATCGCGCGGCCGTAGAACGTGCGGCCGAGGAAGAGGTAGAGGGCCAGCGTCATGCCGAGGCCGACGAGGCACGGCACCAGGTAGCGGAACGCGATGCCGATGCCGGCGATCTCGAACGACTGGCCGAGGTAACTGGCCTGGGCGAGGCGATAGTCCACGCCGAACTTCAGGCTGAGGCTGACCTCGATGATGAACAGCAGCCCGAAGAAGAACACGAGCCCGCGCAGCGACTCCTCACCGCGCCGCTCGAAGCTGCCGTAGTAGACGCGGTAGACGACGGCCCCGAGCACGTAGAACAGGGGCGTGAGGGCGATCCCGACGAGGATCGGGTCCAGCCCGTAGTCGGCGTTCGCCACGTAGGCGGCGTACGAGCCGAGCACGAGGAAGGCGGGCTGCGCGATGTTCGCGATGTCGAGCAGCCCGAAGATCAGCGACACGCCGAGGCTGACCGCGGCGTAGAAGCCGCCGAGCAGCAGCCCGGCGACCACCGCGTTGACCAGCAGGTCCCAGGAGAACAGGGAAGGCCGGCGCTACTTCAGCGCCGCCGAGTACGGGTAGATCAGGTTGCCCGACTTCAGCTTCTCCGGCCACAGGACGGGCTTCTTGCCATGGGTCCGGAACTGCTCGATGTCGTCGGGCTTCACGCCCTGGTACTGCACCATCAGCGTGCGGCCCTCGGCCCACTCGCCGTTCTTGCCGAAGCGGATCTTGCCCACGATGGTGCTGAACTCGTTGGCGTGGATGTACTCGGCGAGCTTGGCCTGGTCCAGGCTCTTGGTGGCGGTGACGGCCTGGCCGAGCACCTGCATGGCCGCGTAGGCGTAGGGCGGCAGGTAGTAGCCCAGCGTGTCCATGCCTTCCTTGGTCGCGCGCGGCTGGTACTCCTTGAAGAAGTCCTGGATGCCCGGGAACATCATGGTCGGCTCCGGCACCCAGTAGTCGTAGTTCACGATGCCGTTCATCAGCGGGCCCATGCTCTTCATCACGCTGGTGAACTGCAGCCCGACCATGCCGCCGCCCATGATCTTCGGCGACAGCCCCACCTCGTGGATCGCGCGCAGCATGCCGACCGAGTCGGGCGGGTAGGAGCAGATGAACACGACGTCCGGGTTGGTCGCCTTGATCGCGCGCACGATCGGCGAGTAGTCCACCGTGTTCGGCGGGTAGTTCTTGTCGTAGACGGTCTTGAAGCCCACGCGCTTGATGATCTCGCGGGCGCCGGCCATCGCGTTCTGCGGGTACTCGGCGTCGGCGCCGACGATGGCCACGGTCTGCGGCTTGGGCGTCTGCCTGGCCGCCAGCTCGAAGAAACCCGTCGCGGTGCTGGTGGCCGGCTCGGGCCCGGTCGGCGAGATCTGGAAGTAGCGGTCGTAGTGATACTTCTCGTTGTTGGCCAGGCCGAAGATGCCCATGACGGTCATCTTCCGCTCCATCGCGATGGGCAGCAGCGGCGCGATGAGGTTGGTGCCGTAGCCGGACACGATCAGGTCGACCTTGTCCACGTCGAGCAGCTTCGTGTAGATCGCGGGGACGGTCGCCGGGTTCGTCTGGTCGTCGTAGAAGACCAGCTCGACGGGACGGCCGAGCAGGCCGCCCTTCTTGTTGATCTCCTCCTTCCAGATCTGCATCGCGAGCAGCGCGGGCTTGCCGTTGGCGGACAGCCCGCCGGTCAGCGCCATGCCGAGGCCGATCTTGATCGGGTCGGCGCCGCGGGCGAGGAACGCGCCGCCGCTGGCGAGCAGCAGCGCGACGACGATCACGAGCGACACGAGCGTGCGGCGATGGCGCATCATGGGCTTCTTCCTCTCTCTCTGCGGACGGCCCTGGGGACGCCGCGGACCAGCCTGGCGGGCCCAAAACTGCCTTGATGGCGGCAACTTGTCAAGGACGCGCCGCGTCGGCGGCCCAGTCGTGCCGGCCGGCGGTGACGGCCACCGCCACCACGGCCAGCACCGGGGCGATCAGCGCCGCCGCCGGCACGGCCGCCAAGAGCGCGGTGGCCGCGATGGCGCCCACCACGTAGACCGCCCACACGGCGGCCAGCAGCCGCTTGCTCTGGGCGCCGGCGCCGGGCACGACGCCGTGCACGGCGAT
>DASSLH010000098.1:0-12892 GCA_035689625.1 Candidatus Methylomirabilota bacterium
GTGGCCTACCGCATGCTGGGCAACCGCGCCGACGCCGAGGACGCCGTGCAGCGCGCGCAGCTCAAGTGCTTCGCCGCCCCCGCGTCTTACTCGCCGCGCTGGGCCGTCTCGACCTGGCTCTACCGCGCGCTCTCGAACGTCTGCATCGACGAGCTGCGCCGCCGCCAGGTCCGACACGAGACGCCGGACGACGCGCCCGCACCGAGACGCGGAGGCATCGAGCGGCTGGACCTGGTGCGCGCGCTGGAGAGCGTGCCGCGCGAGGCGCGTGTGCTGCTCGCCCTGCACTACGTGGACGGTCTCGGCTACCGGGAGCTGGCGGCCATCCGCGGGATCTCGGTCAACACGGTCAAGAGCCAGCTCGCCCGCGGCAAGGCCATCCTCAAGCGGGCGCTGCAGGCGGGAGGACACGATGGATCGCACTGACACGATGCTGCGCGAGCTGTTCGCGGTGCCGGCGCCGGCCGGCCTCGGCGGCCGCCTGCGGGCCGGCCTGCGCCGCGAGCCGGCCGGGCTCGAGGCGCTGCTCGACCGCTTCCACGTCGAGGCCAGCGAGCGGGGCGTGGCGAGGCTGACCTACGGCCGTGGCCACGACGTCGCCGCCGGCCGCGGCCGGCGTCACGCCGAGCAGGCGCGCCACGAGCTCGGCGAGTACCTGGCCGGGCGCCGCACGTTCTTCACGGTGCCGGTGGACCTCGCCGGCGTCGGCGAGTTCCAGGGCCGCGTGCTGGCCGAGGCCCGCCGCATCCCGTTCGGCCAGGTGAGCTCCTACGCCGACCTGGCCCGGCACATCGGCCATCCGCGGGCGGCGCGCGCCGTCGGCAACGCGCTGGGCGCCAACCCGGTGCCGGTGATCGTGCCCTGCCACCGCGTGATCCGCGGCGACGGCAGCTGGGGGCACTACGCCTTCGGCGGCGCGCTCAAGACCCGGCTGCTCGAGCTGGAGCGCACGACGCCGCTGCTGGTCGGCGGCGCCACGACGCGGATCGTCTGCCGCCGCGGTTGCCCGCACGAGCAGCGCATCGGCGAGGACCGGCGCGTGGTGTTCGCCTCGGTGGCCGACGCGGCCGGCGTCGGCTATCGCCCCTGCAAGGTCTGCCGGCCGCGGGATACGGCCGCGTAGCGCGCGCGTGGTAGGCTTGCCGCCATGGCGCGCGTGGCGGCGCTCGTGGCGGTGGCGGTGCTCGCGCTCGCGACCCCGGCGGCGGCGCAGTATCCGCTGTTCGACGCGCACATCCATTTCAGCCGGCCGGACTGGGACGCCTACACGCCGGAGCGCGCGCTCTCGATCCTGGCCCGCGCCGGCGTGCGACGCGCGCTGGTGTCGAGCACGCCCGACGACGGCACGCTGAGGCTCTACGACAAGGCACCGGCGGGCATCGTGCCCGCGCTGCGCCCGTACCGCACACGCGAGGACATGAGCAGCTGGCCGCGCGATCCGGCCGTGGCCGCCTACGTCGAGCAGCGCCTGGGTCGCGGCATCTACCGCGCGATCGGCGAGATGCACTTCGGCGTGGGGGACGTGACGGCGCCAACGCTCAGGCGCTTCGCCGAGCTGGCCGTCGAGCGGAAGATCTTCGTCTGGTGCCACATCGACGACGCGACGGCCGAGGCGGTGCTGAAGGCGTATCCGGCCACGCGCGTGCTGTGGGCGCACGCCGGCATGAGCGCGCCGGCCCGGCGCGTCAGGGAGCTGGTCGAGCGCTATCCCATGCTCTGGGTCGAGCTGGCGCTGCGCACCGACGTGGCGCCCGACGGCGTCCTCGATCCCGAGTGGCGGGCGCTGTTCACGAGCCACCCCGACCGGTTCCTCGTCGGCACCGACACGTGGACGACGTCGCGCTGGCAGAGCGTGCGCGACGCCGCCGAGGCGGTGCAGGTCTGGCTGCAGCAGCTGCCGCGCGAGGTCGCCGAGCAGATCGCCTGGAAGAACGGCGAGCGCCTGTTCCCGCCGCCCTGATGCCGGCGCCCGTGCTCGTCGTGACCGGCTGGGGCGACACGGGCCCCGCGCACTGGCAGACTCTCTGGGAACAGGCCGACGCGGGCTTCCAGCGCGTGGTGCAGCGCGACTGGCTCTCTCCCGTCTGCGCCGAGTGGGTCGCGACGCTGGAGGCGGCGATCCACGCCGCCGGCGAGCCGGTCGTGCTCGTCGCCCACAGCCTGGGCTGTCACGCGATCGCCCACTGCGCGCGCGGCCGCGCGCTGCCGGTCCGGGGCGCGCTGCTCGTGGCGCCCCCCGACGTCGAGCATCCGGACTTCCCGCCGACGATCGAGGGGTTTGCGCCGATCCCGCGCGAGCGGCTGCCGTTTCCCAGCGTCGTGGTGGCCAGCCGCAACGATCCCTTCAGCGACTTCGAGCGCACGCGGGCGCTGGCGACGGCGTGGGGCAGCCGGCTCGTTGATGTGGGCAATCTCGGCCACGTCAACGCCGACGCCGGCCTCGGTCCCTGGCCGCTGGGCGAGCGGCTGCTGGCCGAGCTGCGCGGCTAGGACACCGCGGCGAGCAGCCGGCGGTCCGAGTCGTAGCGCAGGCGCGCCTCGGCCTCCGCCCGCTCGGCCCACGCGACCTCGTCCACCTCGTGGTCGTGCTCGCCGACCTTGGCCAGCGGCCGCATCAGGTACCAGCGGACCGTCTTGCGGATGCGGCGCCCGCCGCGCTGGAACCAGTACGTGACCGGCGCCATCTCGCGCACGATCTCGCAGCGGTAGCCGGTCTCCTCCTGGACCTCGCGCAGGGCGGCGTCCATGCTCGACTCCCCCGGCGCCAACCCGCCCTTGGGCAGGGTCCAGACGGGCTGGTTGCGAAGGTCGCGCGCGCGAATCAGCAACACGCGGCCCTCGTCGTCGAGCACGAGACCGCCCGCCGAGAACTCGAGGCGCGGACTCGCCTGGCGAGGCGACATGCGTTCATCATACCTGCTATGGTGGCGCGGCACCGATGAGCGTCGACCTGCTCGCGCACTTTCCCGCCGGCGCCCGGCCGCGGCCGGAGCAGCGCCGGCTGCTGGTCGCGCTGGCGGACGCGCTGGCCGAGATCGAGGACGACCCTCGCGCGCCGCGCGTGCTGCTGGTCGAGGCACCGCCGGGTGTGGGCAAGAGCCACCTGGCGATGACGCTGGCCCGCTGGAGCGGCGACGCCTATCTGCTGACGTCGCAGAAGCTCCTGCAAGACCAGTACGAGCGGGAGTTCGGCGGCGAGCTGGCGCTGGTCAAGGGCCGCGACAACTACGTCTGCGAGCGCTACCCGGGCGCGGCGGTGCCGACGTCGCGCGGCATGTGCCGCCGCGCGCGCGGCCCGGCCTGCGCGTGTCCGTACGTGCGCGCCAAGCAGGCCGCCGTCAACGCGCCGATCTTCTGCACGAACACCGCGTACTTCGCCACGCTGCGCCACTGGCACGCCGAGCACCTGCGCCGCCGCCGGCTGCTGGTGATCGACGAGGCGCACAACCTCGAGAGCCAGCTGGTGGGCGTCTTCACCGCGCGCTTTTCGCACGACGAGATGCGCGAGTGGTTTGGCGCCCCGCTGCCCCGGCTGGCCGCGGCCGACGACTACCGCCCGGTGCTGGCCGAGCAGGTCGAGCGCCTGGAGGGCCGGCGGCAGGAGATCGTGCGCGCGCTCGAGGCCGTGCGGCCGCCGACGCTGCCCGACGACGTGTTCCTCGAATCACCGCCCACGCGCGAGGAGCAGACGCTGCTGGAGCAGCGCGACCAGCTGGACGCGGCGCTGGCCCGGCTGACGTTCTTCCTGGAGGCCGAGGACCGCGAGTGGATCGTGCGCTACCCCGAGGCGCCGGCCGCCGCCCTCTCGCTCGTGCCGCTGACGGTGGCCGCCATGGCGCGCGCGCTGCTGGCCGAGTGCGCCGACGTCACCGTGCTGTCGTCCGCCTACCTCGGCCATCGCGAGATCCTGGCCGAGTGCTTCGAGCTGGACCCCGCCGACGTGCGCGTGTTCACCGTCGGCTCGCCGTTCGCGCTGGAGCGGCGGCCGATCGTCTACCGCCCGGTCGGCGCGCTCTCGCGCGCGACCGCGGCGCTCCTTTTGCCGGCCCTGTTCGCCGAGGTCGCGACGATCCTGGCCGCCCACCCGGACGACAAGGGGCTCATCCACGTCGCGTCCTACGAGATGGGCCGCCGGCTCGTCCACGACCTGGCGGCGCGGGCGCCGCGCGAGTCGCAGCGCCTGCTGTGGATCGACTCCGCGAGCGGCAAGACGCCCGCGCTGGAGCACCATCGCGCCTCGCCGCTGCCGACCGTCCTGGTCTCGCCCTCGCTGCGCGAGGGCGTCGACCTGCCCGACGACTTCCTGCGCTTCCAGATCGTCACCAAGCTGCCCTACCCGGACCTCGGCGACCCCTGGACCGCCGCCCGCCGCCAGCGCGATCCGCGCTGGTACGCGGTCGAGACGGCCAAGGCGCTGCTGCAGGCCTACGGCCGCTCCTGCCGTCACGCCGAGGATCACGGCGTGACCTACGTGCTCGACGCGCAGTTCGCGCGCTTCGTCCAGCACTACCGCGTGCTGCTGCCCGAGTGGTTCCTCGACGCCGCCGAGCCGGCGCTGCGCGCGCTGGCGCGCGGCGGCGAGTGCTAGGATGGCCGACGTGATGGCCGACGCGCCCGATCCGCGGGACTTCGACGGCGTGATGCAGGCGATGCGCTTCCAGTGCTATCGCGAGAACATCGGCGGTGCGCTCGAGCTGGTGGAGCGCGCCCACGCGCGGCATCCCGATCCGCGCTACGCCGCCGAGGCCGCGCGCATCCGGTCCTGGCTCACGCACCTGGGGAGCCGCGAGGCCTACGTCGGCGCCCAGGAGGCGCAGTACCGGCGGCTGCGCTGGCGGGCCGGCCTCAAGCTCGTCGAGAAGCGCATCCGCATGGCGCTCGGCCGCAAGACGCGCAAGATGGTCGAGCGCCGCGGCCGCAACCCCGAGTTCGCCGAGCTCGAGCGCGACGTCGCCGCTGTGAAGCCGGCCCGCGTGCTCGACGCCGGCTGCGGCGAGGGCGGCGTCGCGATGGCGCTGGCCGCGCGGCATCCCGAGATCCGCGTGGAGGGCGTGGAGGTCGCGGCCGCCAACGTGCGGATCGCCCGGACGCTGAGCCGCTTCCCCAACGTCGGCTTCCGCGAGGGCCTCGCCGAGGAGGCGCACCAGCTGTTCCCGGCCGGCTCGTTCGACCTCGCCTACTCGTTCGCGGTGCTCGAGCACGTGCGCGACGTGGAGCGCACGATCCGCTCGATCACCATGGTGCTGCGGCCGGGCGGCCGATTCTGCTTCGTGGTGCCGATGCACGAGTTCCGGGTGACGGGGCCGCTGCCCGAGTACACGCCAGTGCACGGCTACGCCGACCACTGCCGCGTGTTCTCCGAGCGCGAGCTGCACGAGCGCTTCGGCCGCGAGAAGGACGCGCGCATCGTGAAGATCCCCGGGCGCTGGAAGCCCGGCGAGTTCCCCGACGCGCTGGAGCCGATCGAGTTCGGCTCCTTCTATGTTAGCTACACCGTGAGCGCCTAGCCCTTCGCGGCCTGGGCGGCCGAACGACCGGCGAGGCGGCCGAAGACCGAGCCGGCCATCAGGCCGGCGCCGCCCGGGTAGTTGTGATAGAAGAGGCCGCCCACCAGCTCGCCGGCGGCATAGAGGCCGGGGATCGTGCGCTGCTCGCAGTCGATCACCTCGCCCCGCTCGGTGATCTTGAGCCCGCCGAAGGTGAACGTGATGCCGGTCGTCACCGCGAAGCCCACGTAGGGCGGCGTGTCGAGCGCATTCGCCCAGTTGGTCTTGGGCGGCGTGATCCCGCGGGTGCCGCGGCCGTCCTTGACCGCGGGATTGAACGGGACGTCCTTCATCACCGCCGCGTTGAACTCGCGCACGGTCTTCGTGAAGCCCTCGACGTCGATCTCCAGCTTGCGGGCCAGCTCCTCGATCGTGCTGGCCTCGGCCTTGGTGACCTCGCGGATGCGGTACTCCTCGCGCAGGATGTCGATCACCTTCTGGTCGAAGATCTGGAACGCAGTGCGCCGCGGCTGGCCGAGCACGGCGCGGCCGTACTTGACGTAGGTGTAGTTGCGGAAATCGGCGCCCTCGTCCACGAAGCGCTTGCCCTCGAGGTTGACGATCAGCCCCAGCGGGTAGGAGTGCTTCTGGAAGTTGTCGCCGACCTTGCGGTCGCCGTGCCAGGGCGCGTTGAGGTCCCACTGCACGGAGTGGCAGCCGCTCCAGTGGCCCCACGGCAGCGCGCCGACGTCCAGCGCCATCCGGATGCCGTCGCCGGTGTTGTAGGGCGTGCCGCGCACGCGGGCCAGCTCCCAGTTGGGGCCGAGGTAGCGCGTGCGCATCTCGGTGTTGGCCTCGAAGCCGCCGGAGGCGAGCACGACGGCGCGCGTCGTGATCGTCTCGCTGCCCGCCGGCGTGCGGACGACGACGCCGGTGACGCGCCCGCGCTCGTCGGTGACCAGCCGGGCCGCCTTGCTGTCGAACCGGACCTCGATGCCGGCCTTGGCGGCCGAGGCGTACTCCATGTCGATGAGCCCGGGGCCGCCGCCGACCGCCTCCAGCACCAGGCCGCCCCAGAACCGGAACTTGCCGCCGACCTTGTAGGCCTGGCGGCCGAACATCGGGATCCAGCGGATGCCGCGGTCCTTCATCCAGCGCACGGTCGGCTGCGACTCGCGCACGACGAGCAGCGCCAGGTCGGGATCGGCGCACTCCTCGGTCACCCGCATGAGATCGTCGTAGAAGTTGTCCTCGGTGTAGGGATCGACCTCCATCTGGGCGGCTTCCTGGTCGGAGAGGTCGCCGATGAGGCTGCGCAGCTCGTCGAACGACTTGAAGGCGAAGCGGAAGCCGCCGGCCGTGAAGAAGCCGTTGCCGCCGCGCCAGGCCTCCGGCGCCTTCTCCAGCACCAGCACCCGCGCGCCGTGCTCGCGGGCCGAGAGCGCCGCGCACATCGCGGCGTTGCCGCCGCCCACCACGACGACGTCCCAGCCGGGGGCCGCCATCAGCCGATGATCTCGCTGACCTGGATCTGCGGCTCGATGTTCGTGTAGTTCTTGATGTCGCCCATGATCTCGGTGCCGTGCTGGGCCATGCCCTTCTGGAAGTCCTCGGCGCGGTTGAAGTAGACGTGGCCGATGGCGACGAACGGCCCCGGCAGGCCGGCGATGCTGCGATCCACCTCGGTCCGGACCAACCCGAAGGCCGTGAGCCGGTCGCGCACGAGCTTCATGTGCTTGTTGACGTAGTAGTCGTGATCGAACTTCTTGCCGCTCTCGCTGGGATAGAGCACGGTGATCCGCACCATGGCCGTCCTCCTGACGCCGGGAATCGTGGGCGTACGGTAGGTCGGGGGCCGCGACGTGTCAAGCGCGCGAGCCGAACAGCCCGTGCGGACGCACGAACAGCACCGCCAGCAGCACGAGATAGGCGGCGACGCTGCTGAAGCCGCCGCCCACCAGCGGATCGAGGTAGCCGGCCACCACGCTCTCCAGCACGCCCAGCCCGAGCGCGGCGACCACGGCGCCGGCGACGCTGTCGAGGCCGCCGAGGATCACGATCGGAAAGACCTTGAGGCCGAGCAGGACGACGCCGAAGCCGCCGCCGGTCACGGCCGTCCACAGCGTGCCGGCGAGCACGGACAGCGCCGCCATGAGCGCCCAGGTCAGCGCGAAGTAGCGCTGCACGTCGATGCCGACCGTCAGCGCGACCTGCTGGTCGTCGGCGATCGCGCGCAGCGCCACGCCGGTGCGGCTGGCGCGGAAGAACGCGAGGACGCCGGCGATCGCCAGCGCGGCGGCCAGCGCGGCGACGAGCTTGCCGGCCGCGATCGGCACGCCGTGCACGACGAGCGCCTCGGCGGGCAGCGGCAGCGCGACGCCGGCCGGCACGCCGCGCAACGCGATCGGCATCGCGCCGCGCAGCAGCGTGCCCAGGCCGAGCGTGACCATGATGAGCGCGATCGGCGGCTGGCCGATCAGCCGGGCGAGCACGAGACGGCTGAAGGCGCCCCCCAGCGCGGCGGTGCCGGCGGCCCCGGCGCCGGCCGCCGCGGTCAGGCCGAGCGCCGCGTGCACGGCCGCCGCCGGCAGCCGGGAGCCGAGCACGAGCCACTCGCCGAGGGCGAAGTTGACGACGCCGGACGCCTTGTACACGACGACGAAGGCCAGCGCGGCGAGGGCGTAAACGGCGCCGGTGAGCGCGCCGTCGACGACGAGGGCGAGGAGGAAGCTCAGGCGCGGGCCTGGCGGAGCATGTCGATCAGCACCTCGCGGGCCTGGCCGGCGCTGGTCACCTCGCGCGGGAACGCGATGCGCACGCTCGACACGCGCTCGCCCTGGCGCAGGCGCAGCTTGAAGCCCAGGCGATCGACGGTGACCATGCTGGCCTCGTCGGCCGCCTCGCCGGCGAAGTGACGGGCGTAGGCGGCGAGCGCGTCGGCGTGGTCGCGGTTCATGTGCTCGACGATGCCGCCGGCGGCGTCGGCCAGCGGATCGGGCCGGGCGGCCGCGTAGTCGGCGGCGGTCACCCAGTCCATCGCCGCGAAGCCGCCGACGAAGTAGACATCGAGCACGTCCAGGCACCAGAAGGCGAAGTCCTCGAAGTCCACCCAGTAGGCGGCGCGCGCGTGGCGCTCGAGGTAGGCTGCCCGCGCCGCGGTGGCCTCGTCCTTCGCCAGCCGGCGCCCCTGGCCCATCAGCGTGAGCCGGCCGGCCGCCAGCGGATCGCCGCTCCAGTCCGGCTGCGTCACCAGCAGGCTTGCGCGGGCGTCGGCCTCCAGGTTGTGCGTGTGCATTGCCATCGAGCTGATGAGGAACAGCGGGCGCCCCTCGGCATCGAGCGCGTACGGCATCACGGAGCCGAAGGGATGGCCGGGATGCCGGCGCGAGAGCGTGGCCAGCGTGCCCGTGCGGCCGAGGTGCGCGAGCGTGCGCGCCCGCTCGGCGAACGTCGGCTCCGGCACGACGGGCGCGTCGGCCGCCCGCGACGGCCCCGCGTGACGCGACATGTTACCGCCTCACGAGCTCGAGCTGGTCGGTGTGCATGACGGTACGGCCATCCGGCAGGGCTCCTCGGACCGAGAGTACCAGCGGATTGGCACCGGGCGCGAGCGGAAGGCTGACGACCTCGTGGCCGTCGGGCGCCGGGTGAAAGCGCGCGCTGACGTCGCGGCCACCCAGCGTGGCGTGGAAGCTGCCGGGGACGATGACGGGCGCGTAGAAGACGACGAGCGTGGCCGAGGCGTCCGTCACCTCGGTGCGCGGCGCCAGCGGGTAGGCGTAGCTCAGCAGGCCGGCGCCCTGGCGGAAGCCGCCGGCCACGCGCGGCGGCACCGAGGCCGCCGCCGGCCATGCGAGCACGTAGCGGTGCGCGAGGCCCGCGCGCGTCGGCACGTCGGCCAGCTCCAGCGTCTCGCGCGACTGCCCCCCGGTGTCGGACGAGTAGAACGCGAGGTCGTAACGCCCGGCCGCGATGCCGATCACGTCGAGCGCGTAAGTCCCCGCGCGCAGCTGCATGACTTCCAGCTCGCGTCCCTCGACGTCGCCGGTGCCGCTGTCGTAGTTGCCGCGCGGGACCTCGTGATAGTCCTTCCGGGCCCGCGGATCGTGGCCGAGCCGGCGGCCGCGCGGATCGGTCAGCAGCAGCTCGGTCACCGCGTCCTGCACGGCGCCGCCGCTGCGGCCGTAGGCGCGGATCGACACGTACGAGTCGTCGCGCCGCTCGACCACGTCGAGGGCCGGCCGCGCCGCCGCCGTGTACACGATGTCCCAGTGATCGACGGCGCCGGGCTCCGTCGAGGCCGTGGTCAGGTCCATCCAGCGCCGGCGGCCCGCGCGGTCCCACTGCGCGATGGCCACGTCGAGGTTCACGCGATCGGTGCCGGTGATCTCGAGGACGTAGCGGCCATCCGGCGGATCGGTGAGCATGACACCGCTGCCGCTGAGACCGCGCGGGCCGACGGGCGCGTTGGGCGCCGGGTTGGTGATCGGCCCCCACGTCGCGTTCGGCACCTCGGCCAACAGCTTGCCGGACTCGTCCATGCCGACCCGGCGACCGCTCGGATCGAGGACGAGCACGTTGGCGCCGAGCGGCGGCGGCAGCGGGCGGCCGTCCTGGGCGGTGACGTAGACGTGGATCGTCACGCGGTACGGCGGCTCGAACGTGGGCTCGATGACGGTGACGCCGCGATTGCCCCCGGGACCCGGCGCGGGCCGCAGGATGACCTGCGCCGAGGCCACGCTGGCAATCGCCCCGATAAGGACCGACAAGAACAGGAGGCTACGGACCTTCACGCAGCAGCTTCCGCAGCTCGGCGATGGCATCGGCGACGTCGCGATCCTTCGCGTCGATCAGGTCGAGTAGGTCCTTCAGCGTCCTGGTGTCCTCGATGCTCTTCGCGTTCGGATTGACGCCGCATGATATCGCAGATCGCCTTGACGACTGAGTCCACGGATTGCGGGGTTGTCAGGCGCCTGCCGTTGGCGCCAGTGTCGGGTCGCGCCATCAACGCGATAATAGCGGATACGAGATACCCAGATGAATCCGGCTCGCTTTGAAAGACTCGGGGCCCTTTCTCTCAAAGCTCGCAAACCCTTTGAAGACAGTCTTCAAGGAGCGCCGCCGAACGCTCGATGGAGAATGGTCGCAGGGAGAGCGCGCATGGCATCTAATCGCTCGCAGGCGATATGAAGACGAGCTGCGGCGCTGCTCCGAGATCTCGGGAAGGTCGATCTCGACTGCGAACCACGCCACGAAGTCAGCCACCGCCTCGGATGTGTCGACTTCATAGACGTACGAGTCGACTGCGCACAATCCGTCAAATTCCGCGACCCAGACCTTGTTCAAGTACGGCCTCAGGTAGCCATAGACGACGTCCCCTTTATAGAACCTCGGCTTGCGGCCGGTCAGGCGTGCGAGATCACGCTCGAGAGCCCCGACGCATCTCCGAGCCGTATTGGCATCACTTGAGCAGTCGCAGCTTGCGGTTCACGGCGGCGAGGTCGAACGCCTGGGGGTCGAAGCGACGGCCAACCCAGCGGCGCATGTCGTCGTGCTCGGGATCATCAGGGTCGGCAAGGACGTCGAGCATGCGCTCGTAGCCGCCGACGCCGCCGCAGTCCTCCGGCGGACACGAGCGCTCACCGCCCAGACAGATGGGGTAGCGGAGCGGCTTGGCCGGTGTGTCGATCTGCTCGACGAGCACGTCGTGAATCCAGTTGTCGCCGAGGTCGTAGACGTACTCGAAGCTGAGCCCGGCTGCCGGAGCGATAGTCCGAAGCTGTACGCGCCAGTCCGGCTCGACCTTGTAGTGTGGTTCGTCGGGGTCAGGCACCCCGTAGCGCACGCCCTGCGCCACGAACTCGTGCAGGTGCGCGTTGCGCCATCCCATCACCTTCTGGATGACATTGTGTAGCTGGCCGAGAAAGGTCGTGCCGGGGACCTCGATTCGCCGCCAGATCGTCGGCTCGGTGTCGCGCAAGGTGAGCTTCAGCTGGTAGCGGCTGGCGCTGGCTCCTACCGCCGGGGCCAGCCTCGACCTGGAGGGCGACCTCACAGCCGTCTTACGCTTCGACGTAATCGCAGATTGTCGTCGGCGCCGGGATCGAGAGAGCGGCCCTGCGCAGTCCCTCGATGTGAAAAACGTATGCAGAATAATTGCCGTCAGCTTTGTCGATTACGACCCGATAGCGCATCACTTACTCCCCTTGAGCTGCTACAAGTCCTGCCTTCGTCAGATGCTTGTACTGCCTGTGACTGCCCCTCGTTCGATCAAGATACCAGCCGTCCTCTTCCAGAAGGCGGATAACTTCGCCGACCTTCACGCGGCGAAGAGCCTTCCCTTGGTCTCCCGCAACACATCGGCCGGCTCGCCGAGCACCTTGAGCGCGGGCAGGCCACCGGCGCGCACCACGTCCGGCGTCCGGAAGACTGGGGGCGCTCAAGACTGTCCGTCCCGGCAAGTGCGAACTGACCGACGAACACGGCCGGCGTCTGTGACGCGGACGTCGAAGCCTTCCACCTGCAGCGCGCGCTCCGGCGGCGTTGGAGGTTCCCCTGGCCCGGCGAGCGCCGGCTGTCGAGGCGGGTATGCTTTGATCCGCTCCAGGCCGTGCGCAGCGGGCAGATGCTCAGCCTTCGCCTCGACACGCGTGGAGCGCGGGATCGATCAGCTTCGCGCGAGTGTCGGCCTCACCGTACGGCACGACTACTCCCGCGTAGCGGTGAACGGACAGATCTGGCTGTAGGCGCAGTACCGGCAGGCCTGGCGCGAGGGCGTGGCGTCGAACCGCCGGGCGCGGATGCCGGCGGCGGCGGCCTCGACGGCGGCGACGGCGTGCTCGAGGTCCTGCGCGGTCGGCGCCCGGCGGCCGACCACGTTGGTCTCGATGAAGCGCAGCTCCACGCGCTGGGGCAAGGCCCCGGTCATCTCGCGCCAGGCCAGCGCGTACATCTTGAGCTGCAGGTTGTCGGCCACGCGGCGGTCGGCGTCCTTCTGGCGCGTGACCTCGCTGGTCTTGTAGTCGATGATCACCGCGCCGAGGAGGTCCTCGTCCACGCGGTCGAAGCGGCCGCGCACGCGGTTGTGGCCGACCGAGAACGCGAAGTCCTTCTCGACCCAGGTCGGCTTGGTGCCGCGCGCCTCCTCCTCGTGCCAGAAGCGCGTGAGCGCCGCCCGGCCGGTCGCCTTGCGCTGGGCCTCGTGCTCCCAGCTGATGAACCCCTGGTTCAGCCACTTGCGCTCGTACTCGGCCAGCAGGTCGTCGAGCGAGGTGTAGTTGCCCTCCACGCGGCGCTTGAGATAGAACTCGACGACCGCGTGGATCGTGCTGCCGTACACGACCGTGTGATGGCGCAGGATCGGCACCCGCAGCAGGTGGACGTAGCGGTACTTCAGCGGACAGGTC
>DASSLH010000099.1:0-18334 GCA_035689625.1 Candidatus Methylomirabilota bacterium
TCGAACAGGAACGTCTGCCGGGCGACCGTGCGAGCGTCCTCGGTGCGCACCAGGTCGACCGCCTCGTCACGCAGCGTCAGCAGGCACGACGGCTCGATGCCGACGATCGGCACCCCGCGCTTCGCGTGGGGCGCCAGCTGCGCGACGAGTACGTGGACCTGCTGCGCACCGACGTCGCCCGCGCGGTGGCCCAGCAGAGCCTGCTGCTCGAGCAGTTCCTGCTCCGCGAGCGCGAGCGAGGCCTCACGCTGCCGTTCGCGAATCACGGCCGGGCCGCGCTGCTGCACGGTCACTGCCATCAGAAGGCGATCGTCGGCACCCGGCCCACGGTGGCCGCGCTGACGTGGGCCGGCTACGGCGTGAGCGAGGTCGACTCCGGCTGCTGCGGCATGGCCGGCTCGTTCGGCTTCGAGCGCGAGCACTACGACATCTCGGTCGCGCTCGGCAACCGTCGCCTGGCGCCGGCCGTGAAGGCGGCGCCCGCCACGACGGAGATCATTGCGCCCGGCATCTCCTGCCGCCAGCAGATCGAGCACCTCGCCGGGCGGCGCGCCAAGCACCCCGCCGAAGCGATCCGCGACGCGCTCGCACGGTGACCGCGCGCCGTCGTCGGCCGCCGTCCGCGCCGGACTGCCCCTATATATCTTCTATAAAACATAGTATGATTGGACGGTGACTGGCGACAAGACGAAGGTCCTGCTGGTGCTGCCGTCGGTCGCCCTCGACGGGGCCCGCGTGCTCGCCGGTCGGGCCACCACCACCCTCCGGATACCCGTCAGCGTGCAGATCGTCCTGCGCGCGCTGATCGAGGAGGGCCTGAAGCGACGGGCGCCCGCGCTGCTCGCCAACGTCGAGCGGCAGGCGCGCGCCGTCCGCGAGACACGCCGGCTGGCCCGCGCGCGCCGTCGGCGGCGGCACCCGGCGTGAGAGTCCGCACCGGCGACTACAGCGGTCGTCGCACGTATCGCCGGGTGCCGCCACGCCCCGACGAGGCCGACGATGCCGTGGACGACCGGCTCGTCAACGACTGGCCGGCCGGCAGCCGCACGCTGGCGTGCCTGTGGTGCGATCGGCCGTTTCCCAGCTCTGGCAAACAGGAGCGGATGTGCGCGGCGTGTCGCCGCCACACCCACTGATCCGAGGAGAGATTCGAATGCAGGTCGTGGCCTTTTCGAGCCCGAGACATCCCGCATGGCGCTGGCGAATCATCGACTACGCCGGCAGCATGGTCGAGGAATCGCACGAGCACTTCGCCTCGATCGCTGCCGCCGTGGCCGATGGCAGCCGGCGCCTGACGGCGCTGGCCGACGAGCAGCGGGGATCGCGACCGGCCGGCGGGAGCTGGCGGCGGGACTGGCGATGACGCTCTACCTGGCGCCGATCGTCGCCATCGCGCTCACGCAGACGGCTGTGCTGGCGACCTCGATCTACCTGCACCGCGTGCTGGCCCATCGCGCGCTCGTGGTGAGCCGGCCGGTCGACGTGCTGTTCCGGGCGACGCTGTGGCTGACGACCGGCCAGCGGCGCCAGGAGTGGGTCGCCGTGCACCGCAAGCATCACGCCTTCACCGACCGGCCCGGCGATCCGCACAGCCCGCGGCTCCTCGGCTTCTGGCGCGTGCAGCTGTGGAACGTCTATTACTACATGCGGGAGGCCCGCACCCCGGGGCTGGTGCAGAAGTTCGCGCCCGACATCGCCGAGGACCGCTGGGATCGCGCGCTGTTCTCGCGCGGGCTGCTCGGCCTGGGCGTGGGCCTGGGGCTGCTGGTCCTGCTGCTCGGCGTGCTCCCCGGCCTGCTGGCCGGGCTCGCCCACGCCGTGCTCTACGTCTTCGTCCTCGCCCCGCTCATCAACGGGCTCGGCCACTGGGGGGGCGCGCAGAACTTCACGAACACCGCCTACAACTCGCGGGTGCTGGCCTGCCTGACCGGTGGCGAGAGCCTGCACAACAACCACCACGCCCATCCGCGGGCCCCCAAGTTCAGCATGCGCCGCTTCGAGTTCGACCCCTCGTGGGTCGTGATCCGGGTCCTGGTCGCCCTGCGGCTGGCCATGCTCGTCGGCGCGCCGGTGCGGGTCGAGCCCACCGCCCGCTGACCCGCGCCGCGCGTCAGCCGCACTCCGCCCACAGGTACGGCGCCACCCGCTCGCGCACCAGGGTGACGCCCAGGCCGGGCCGGTCGGAGATCGCCAGGCGGCCGCGGCGCACCTGCAGCTCGGGGGCGGCGTCCACGATCGCGAAGTGCTCGGGGACGCGGTAGGGGTACAGCTCCTGGATGACGAGGTTGCGGATGCAGGCGTCGACCTGCAGCGCGGCGGCGGTGGCCACCGGGCTGGCGCAGACGTGGGGCTGCACGCGCATGTTGTAGGTCTCGGCCATGGCGGCGATCTTGACCGTCTCGGCGATGCCGCCGGTGTTGCCGATGTCGGGCTGCACGATGTCCACCGCGTGCTGCTCCATGATCCGGCGGAAGGCGTAGCGCGTGTAGAGCCGCTCGCCGGTGGCGATGGGCAGCCGCACGTGCTCGGAGACCTTCCGGAGCGCCTCGACGTCGAAGGGATCCACCGGCTCCTCGAAGAAGAACGGCTGGAACTCCTCCAGCCGCCGGCCCAGGCGGATGATCGCGTCGGTCGTCAGCTCGGCGCTCATGTCCACCATCAGGTCGACGCCGGGGCCGACGGCGTCGCGCACGGCCTTGACCTTGGCGACGGCGAGGTCCTCGAACGCGCGGTCGATCTGCCGGCCCTCGATGTGCTTGATGTTGCCGTGCGGGCTGGACTCGAGCGGCCGGGCCAGCGGGTACATCTTCAGCGCGTCGTAGCCGTCCTTCACCACCTTCTCGGCGGCGCGGGCGAACTCGTCGGGCGTCACCGCGCGGAACGACCAGCCGTTGGCGTAGACGCGCACCTCGTCGCGCGTCTTGCCGCCCAGCAGCTCCCACACCGGCACGCCGAGCGCCTTGCCCTTGATGTCCCACAGCGCCATCTCGATCGCGCTGATACCGGCGAAGACGATGGGGCCGCCGCCCTTGGCCCAGAAGGTGCCATCGTACATCTCGCCCCACAGCGCCTCGATGCGGAAGGGGTCCTTGCCGAGCACGATGTCCTCGAGCAGGTCCTTGATCATGCCGGCGGCGGCGGTGGCCCCGGTGCCGTAAGCGACGGCGGCGTCGCCGGCGCCGGTCACGCCGCCGTCGGTCTCCAGCTCGACCAGCACCGGGTGGCGGCCGGCGATCCGCACCAGGTAGACGCGCGCGCGGGTGATCTTCATCGCGTCAGGCCTTGCGGATCCACCACTCGTTGGTGTTCCAGGAGTACTCCTGCATGTTCGAGTTCGGCTTGAAGCCCTCCACGCCCTTGCGGGTGCCGCGGATGTTGACGAAGTGGTAGATCGGCAGGTAGGGCACCTCGTCGGCCAGGACCTCCTGCAGGCGGAAGTACGCCTTCTTGCGCTTGGCCCGGTCGATGTCGCGCACGCCGGCCTCCAGCAGGCGGTCGACCTCGGGGTTCTCGTAGGCGATCGAGTTGCGCCCCAGCCCGCCCTTGGCCGGGATGTACTTGCTGTGCAGGCGGAAGCTGTGCTCGGGGTCGGAGCCCATCGCCATGCCGATGATGATCGTCTCGAACTTCGACATCCGGTAGAAGTCGCCGAACAGCACGGCGGCCGGCTTGTTGTTGATCTTCATCTCGACGCCGATCTGCCGCCACTGCTGCTGCAGCAGCTGCTGGATCTGCTCGCGCTGCTTGTTGCCGGCCGTGCAGGCGTTCTCGAACGACAGGCGCTGGCCGTCCTTGACGCGGATGCCGTCGGCGCCGACCTTCCAGCCGATCTCCTCCAGCAGCTTCTTCGCGCGCTCCGGGTCGTACTTGTGATGGCCCTTGACCTTCGGGTTGTAGGCCCAGGACTGCGGCGGCACGTAGGTCTCGGACTCGGGCGCCAGGCCGAGGTAGATCTTCTCGACGATCGGCTTTTTGTCCATCCCGAGGTAGAGCGCCTGGCGCATGCGCTTGTCCTTGAACATCGGCAGCAGGTGGTTGGGCGCGATCGTCTCGTACGTCGTCGAGGGATCGACGTAGAGGTTGATGGTCGAGAGCGTCTTGGCCTCCGGGTAGAGGTCGACCGGGATGCCCTGGATGCCGGTCATGTCCACCTCACCGGTCTTGAGCTGGGTGAACAGCACCGTGAGGTCCGGCACGTACTTGAAGATCAGCCGGTCCAGGTACGGCCCGGGGCCGTGGTAGGCGCGGTGGGCCTCCAGCGTGATGTGGTCGCCCGAGGTCCACTCGACGAACTTGAAGGGGCCGGTGCCGACGGGCCGGCGCGTGTTGAACTCGTCCTTGTTGACGTCGGCGCTCCTGGCCAGCACGTGCTCGGGGACGATGAACAGGTCGGCCAGCACGTCGAGGATCGGCGCGTAGGGCTCCTTGAGCTTGAACTTCAGCGTCGTCTCGTCGGCCGTCCACATGTCGGCGATCTGGTCGAAGCCGACGGTGGAGAACGCGGTGACCCGGGGATTCATCAGCGTCTTCCACGTGAAGACGACGTCGCGGGCGGTGAACGGCTGGCCGTCGTGCCAGGTCACCCCCGGCCGCAGCTTCACCGTGAACGACGTGCCGTCCTTCGAGATGCCGCCGTTGGTCTGCGTCGGGATCGCCGCCGCCAGGTTCGGCACGAAGGCGCCCCGGGGATCGATGCGCCAGAGGTCGTCGAAGATCGCCATGTGCACGCCGCGCTGCGCCTCGATCGTCGGCATCAGCGGGTTGAAGTTCTGCGGCTCCTGGCTGAGCCCCACGATGATCTGGCCGCCCTTGGTCGGCGCCTGGGCGGCGGCGGGGCGGACGCGGGCGGCGGCGAGCGCGGCGCCGGTGGCGGACGCGGCCAGGAACTGTCGGCGTGAGAGCATGACGTTCTCCTCGTGAGCGGTCACGGCGCCAGCCGCGGGTCGAGCGCGTCCCGCAGGCCGTCGCCGGCGAAGTTGAAGCTGAGCACCGTGAGGCTGATCATCGCGCCCGGGTACACGGCCACCCACGGCGCGTACAGCACGTAGGTCTGGGCGTTGTTGAGCATGTTGCCCCAGCTCGCCGTCGGCGGCTGGATGCCGTAGCCGAGATAGCTCAGCGAGGACTCCAGCAGGATCGCGGTGGCCACCGTGAGCGTCGCCGCCACCAGCACCGGCGCCAGCGCATTGGGCAGCAGCTGGCGCACGATCAGCCGGCGCGTGCCGGCGCCGGCGGCGCGGGCGGCCAGCACGAACTCCTGCTCCTTGAGCGCCAGCACCTGGCCGCGCACCATCCGCGCGACGGGCATCCAGGAGTTGAGGCCGATGATCAGGGTGATGGTGGTCACCGTCGGCTTGAGGAACGCCGACAGCGCCAGCAGCAGGAAGATCGTCGGCATCGAGAGCAGCACGTCCACGATGCGCATGACCACGGCGTCCAGGGCGCCGCCGTAGAAGCCGGCCACCGCGCCCAGCAGCGAGCCGACGGCCACCGCGATCAGCGCGGTGACCAGCCCCACCGCCAGCGACACCCGGCCGGCGTGCAGCAGACGGCTCAGCACGTCGCGCCCCAGCTCGTCGGCGCCCAGCACGAAGCCGGCCTCGCCGGGCCGCGCGAACTTGTGGTCCATGTCGATGTAGAGCGGATCGCGCGGCGCCACCCACGGCGCCAGGACCGCCAGCGCGACGAGCACGAGCACGCCGGCGCCGCCGGCCACGGCCAGCCGGTTGCGCACGAACCGCCGCCAGACGGGCGAGCGCTCAGCCAAGGCGGATCCGCGGGTCGGCGGCGGCGTAGAGCACGTCGGCCAGCAGGCTGCCGGCCACGACGGTCACCGAGGTGACCAGCAGCAGGGCGAGGATCATCGCGTAGTCCTGGTAGTTGAGCGAGTCCAGGTAGAGCCGGCCCACGCCCGGCCACGAGAACACCGTCTCCGTCACCAGCGCGCCGCCGAACAGGTTGCGGAACTCCAGCCCGGCCAGCGTGATGAGCGGGATCAGCGCGTTGCGCAGCGTGTGGCGCAGCAGCACGGTGCGCTCGCGCAGCCCCTTGGCGCGCGCGGTGCGCACGAAGTCCTGGCCGACGACCTCCAGCACGCTGGAGCGCGTGTACCGGCTCCACGTCGCGGTCATCCAGAGCCCGAGCACGGCGGCGGGGCCGATCAGGTGCGTCAGCCGATCGCCGAGCGAGAACGGCGCGCCCAGCGTGGCCATGCCGCCCGACGGGATCCAGCGCAGCCCGCCGGCGAAGATGATGATGACCAGCAGGCCGAACCAGAAGGTCGGTACCGACAGCCCGATCATCGCGCCCGTCGTCGCCGCGTAGTCGAAGAGCGAGTGACGCCGCACCGCGCTCACGATGCCCGTCGTGAGCCCGAGCCCGACGGCGATGAGGTAAGCGGCGCCCATCAGCGTGAGCGTGGCCGGCACGCGGTCGAGGATGGCCTCGCCCACCGGCCGGCCGGTGCGATAGGAGTAGCCGAGCTCGCCGCGCGCCATGCCGGCCGCCCACTTCACGTACTGCACGTGGATCGGCGCGTCCAGGCCGAGCGCGTGCTCGATGCGCCGCAGGTCCGCCTCGCTCATGTTGGGGTTCTGCGCGTAGACGGCCATCGGCCCGCCCGGCGCCAGGCGCAGCAGCACGAAGCCGGCGAACGAGATCCCGATCAGCAGCGGCACGGCCTGGAGCAGGCGCCGGACGACGTAGACCAGCATCCCTCAGCGGGCGGGCTCCACGTGGTCGCGGCGCGGCGCGTAGGGGTGCGGGCTCACGATCGGCTGGCCCTCGGCGAAGCGCTCGGGACGGAACGCCGAGAGGTCCACGGTCTTGGCGCGCCCGGCGGTGATCAGCTCGGCCACGCCGGTGCCGACGGCCGGCGCGATCTTGAAGCCCGAGCCGCTGAACGCGGTGGCGAGGTAGAGGCCGTCCACGCCGCGCACGGGACCGATGATGGCGTGGCGGTCGGGGCTGTAGCCGTCGAAGGCGCGGTAGCCGCGCGCCAGCGTGGCGCGCTCCATCGCCGGGATGCGATGCGTGAGGATCTGCGCGCCCTCGGCCGGCGCCGCCGGCGGCAGGCCGGTGCCCAGCGTGTCGGGATCCACGTCCCAGACCTGGCACGGCACGCCGACGATCGTGAGCGTGTCGCTCTCGGGCCGGAAGTAGGTGCCGAGCACGTGGTCGATCACGACGACGTGCGGCGCGGCCAGCTCGGGCGGGCGCGTCACCAGCACGGTGTCGATGGCCTTGGCACGCGCCGCCACCGTCACGCCGATCTCCGCGCAGAGCCGCGGCGCCCACGCCCCGGCGGCGACGACGACGGCGCCGGCGTCGATGCGGCCCGCCGCCGTCTCGACGCCGGTCACCGCGCTCTCGCGCCGCAGCAGGCGCGTCACCGGCGTCCACTGGCGGATCTCGGCGCCCAGCTCCTGCGCGCGCCGGCGGAAGCCCTCGACGACGTCGGCCGGGCTGGCGTAGCCACTGGCCGGCTCCCACGCCGCCGCGCCGACGTCGTCCACGTTGGCGAACGGCTGCAGCGCCTTGAGCTCCGCGGGCGCGAGCGCGACCGTGTCCACGCCGATCGCGCGCAGCATCTCGACGTTGGCGCGCAGCGCGGCGACGTCCTGGGGGCCGACGATGTTGACGAAGCCGGTGCGCCGGAAGACCGGCGGCCCGCCCATGCGCTCGGCCCAGTCGCGGAACAGCGGATAGCTGGCGAACGCCAGCCGCGCGTCCTCCACGTTGGTGTAGTGCATGCGGATCAACGCGCTGGAGCGGCCGGAGGCGCCACTGGCCAGCGCGTCCTTGTCCAGCAGGACCACGCGCCGCACGCCGGCGGCGGCCAGCGCGTGGGCGATGCTCACCCCGATCACCCCGCCGCCGACCACCACCACGTCCGCCGTTGGGGTCGCCATCGCCGACACCCTAGCATGGGTAAGGGTCTTCCCATCTGCCCCTTCGCGGCGCACAGGTGAATGGCACAGCCGTGGCTGGAGCGCGGCCGACTTGCCAGCCCGGCCTTGACATCGCGCGCGACCGTTCCTTAGGGTCGGCGCATCGTCCCGACCGTCCGGCCCGCCGGGGCCCCGAGGTGTCCGCCATGCCCGATCGCCGCGAGCCGCTGCTCCGCGCCGTCCTGATCGTCGTCGGCCTGATCTTCACGTTCGCGATCTACCCGCTGGGCAAGGTGTGGCCCTCGGGCTGGACGTGGGGCGAGGGCCACTCGCACTACCTGATGATGATCATCGGCGTCTACGCCACGCTCGGCGTCTTCCTGCTGATCGCCTCCCGCGACCCGGCCCGGCACACCAGCCTCATCTGGTTCACGGTATGGTCGAGCGTCGTGCATGCCGTCATCATGGGCGTGCAGGCGCTGAGCGACGGCGCCGAGCGCGGTCACCTGGTGGGCGACGTCCCCGCGCTGCTCGTGGTCGCCGTCGCGCTGGCCCTGCTGGCGCCCCGCGCGGCCCGCGTCTGATCGGCCCTGCGTGCCGTGCGATGATGGGCGCGCATGCCCATCGTCGCCGGCGCGCTGGCGGTCGTCTTGGCGGCTTTCGTCAAGGGCTCGGTCGCCTTCGGCTTCCCGCTCCTCGCCACGCCGTTGCTGGCGCTGGTCTGGAACGTGAAGACGGCGGTGGCCGTGACGATCATCCCCAACATCGTCATGGACAGCGTGCAGCTCGTGCGCCGCGGCGACGCCTTCGGCACCGTCCGCCGGCTGGCCGTGCTGCTCGTCTTCGGCGTGCTGGGCACATGGGTGGGCACCCGGCTGCTCTCCGTGCTGCCGGGCCGGGTCGCGACGATCGTGCTGGGCGCCTTCGTGCTGCTGTTCGGCGTGCTCAACGCCACCGGCTTCGCGCCGCGCGTGCCGCGCCGCTGGGAGCCGTGGTTGTCGCCGCCGGTCGGTTTCGTGGCCGGCATACTGGGTGGGCTCACCAACGTGCCGGGCACGCCGCTGGTGCTCTACTTCTACGCGCTCGGCATGGACAAGTACGAGTTCGTGCGCTCGGCGGCCTTCAGCTTCATGATCTTCAAGCTCGTCCAGCTCGCCGCGGTCACCTGGTACGGTCTGCTCTCGCTGCCGCTGCTCGTCCTGTCGCTGGGCTTCACCGTCGTGGCGCTGGCCGGCTTCGCCGTGGGGCTGCGACTGCAAGACTGGCTGCCCGAGCGCGCGTTCAACCGCGCCGTGCTCGCCTTCCTGATGCTGACCGGCGCCTGGCTGGTGCTCCGGGGATGATAGAGGCGTGGCATGGGTTCCCCGGGCCGCGCCGAACGTCGGGGGCTTGGGGGCCATCTCGGGGCCCCATGTGAATCACGCCGTCAGCAGCTCGAAGATGCGGCGGACCAGCTCCTCGTGATCCTCCACGTTGTGCGGGAAGAGGCCGAACTCCTTCACCTCGGTGAGGTCCACCGTGCGGAACGGCTCGCCGCTGCGCAGGTTCTCGAACACGATCGCCTGGAAGCACGAGCGCCCCGGCTCCGGCCGCTCGCTGACCAGCACGAAGTAGAGCATCGGCCACTGGCGACGCGCCATGTGGAACACCGACCGGTCACCGCGCTGATTCTCGACGGAGATGAACTGCTCGACCGACGGCCGGTACTTGACCTCGATGAGGAAGTCGCGCTCCTCGCCCTCCGGCGTCGTCTGCGCCACGCGGAAGTCGGGGGAGAAGTCCTCGCGGCCGAAGCGCAGCGGCAGCGCGTGGCCCGCGCGGAAGGGGCCGACCTCGTACCGGGCGCGGCGGAAGATCGACTCTACCAGAGCCTCGGCGATGCGGCTCTTCGCCTCGAGCAGGTCCATCCTGCCTCCTGGATGGCGCGCAAGCCCTCGAAAACGCGGCTCGAGGCCATAGTATCATCCAGCCTGTCCTGGATCCGGGCACAAAACCTGACGTGGAGGAACCCATGGCCGTACCGACGCAAACCGGAGTGACGCGCCGCGAGATGATCGTCGCCGGGTCCACGTTCGTGGGCTACGCGATGAGCGTGGACAAGGCGCTGGCGCAGGCGATCAAGACCGATACCGAGGGCCTGGTGGCGGGCGATCAGACGATCCAGGTCGGTGGCGTCGGGGTGCCCGCGTACGAGGCGCGGCCGGCCAGCGGCACCGGCCATCCGATCATCCTCGTGATCTCGGAGGTCTGGGGCGTGCACGAGTACATCAAGGACTGCGCGCGGCGCTTCGCCAAGGCCGGCTACTACGCGGTCGCGCCCGAGCTGTTCGTGCGCGAGGGCGGGGTGGCGCAGCTGCCCAACATGCAGGACGTGCTCAAGATCGTCTTCGCTCAGAAGCGCGAGCAGACGCTGGGCGACCTCAAGGCCGCGGTCGACTGGGCCAAGACCCGACCCGGCGTGAAGGCCGACCGGGTCGGCGTGACCGGCTGGTGCTGGGGCGGTGCGGTGACCTACCAGGTGGCCGCCACCAATCCCGACGTGAAGGCCGCGGTGGCATGGTACGGGCCGGTCACGAGACCCTTCCAGAGCGCCAACGGTCCCGTCACCGGCTTCGACGTCGCCAAGGACATCCACATCCCGCTGCTCGGCCTCTACGGCGAGAAGGACACCGGCCCCTCGCCGGACGACGCCAGGAAGTTCATCGAGATGCTGAGGCAGCACGACAAGGACGTGGACATCAAGATCTACCCGGGCGCCGGCCACGGCTTCCACGCCGACTACCGGCCCTCCTACAACAAGGAGGCCGCCGAGGACGCCTGGAAGCGCTGCACGGACTGGTTCGCCAAGTACCTGAAAGCCTGACGCCGCGCTCGGCGGCTGGGCGCCCGCGCGCTCAGCCGCCGAGCCGGTCCACCAGCGCGCGGGCCTGCGCCATGCGGGCGGGATCCATCACGAGCTTGTCGGCGAACGGCTCGCCGAAGGGCCGGGTGGCGTCGATGCCGAGCTTGGCGCTGACGCCGCGGTCGTCGGCGCTGGGATCGAGCATCGCGCCCAGGCTGCCGCCGATGACGACCAGGTCGCGGTCGGCCTGCATCCGCGTGGCGACCGCCCACATCACGTCGGCCTCGTCGAAGACGTCCACGTCGTCGTCCACCACGATCACCAGCTTGAGGTAGTGGTCCACGCCGAGCACGATCGGGATGACGTGCTTGGCCTCGCCCGGCCGCCCCTGCTTGATCCCCACGTAGGCGGTGAACGAGGAGGTGCCGGACAGCGGCACGTGCACGCCGGTGACGTTGGGGATGACGCGGTTGAGCGCGTTGAGGATCTCGGCCTCGCGCACCAGGCCCAGCGTGGTGATGTGGTCGCCGGCGCGGCCGGAGCCGATGGATTGGAACCACGGCCGCTCGCGCATGCCGATCGCCCTGGCGACGAAGACGTGCTCCGTCGAGCGGCGCGAGAAGTAGCCGGTGAACTCACCGAACGGCCCTTCCGGCTCGCGGACGCCGGGCAGGATCTCGCCCTCGATCACGATCTCGGCCGCTGCCGGCACTTGAAGATCAATGCTCGTGCACGGCGCCACCTCCAGCGGCTGGCCGAGCAGGCCGCCCACCACCTCGAACTTACCGACGTCGGCCGGCGGGTAGGCCAGCGAGCCCATGGACACGAGCGGATGCAGGCCGAGCGCGATCGCGCACGGCAGCGCCTGCCCGCGCGCCTCCGCGCGCCGCTGGTACTCGAACATGCGGCGGCGCGAGTGCAGGCTCACGCCCAGCCGGTCGCGGCCCTTGAGCTGGAAGCGGTGATAGCCCTCGGTCTCCACGCCGGTCTCGGGATCGCGGGCGACCAGCATCCCCGCGGTGAGGTAGCGGCCGGCGTCGCCGGGAAAGTAGGTCGGGATCGGCAGCCGCGCGAGGTCGAGGCCGGGGCCGGTCAGCACGTGGCGGCGGAACGGCGCGTCGGCGACGGCCACCGGCTTGAGCGTGTCCTTGATGCGCCGCGCGTACTCGAGGGCCAGCTGCGACTCCGGCACGCCCAGCGCCCACGCCAGCGCGCGCCGGCTGGCGACGACGTTGCAGACGATCGGCATGTCGAAGCCGCGCACGTGCTCGAGGACGAGGATGGGGAAGCGCCGCCGGCGCTCGTATTCGAGCACGAGGGCCATCACGTCGAACTCGGGAGAAATCGGCTCCGAGACGTGAACGACCTCGGTGGGGAAGGCCTTGGCGTAGGCCGAGACGAATGAACGGAGATCCTGAGCCATCGGTCGTTCCTCAGAAGTGGAAGTGGGCGCCGAGGCCGATGTACTCGATCTTTTCCTTGAAGAACTGGCCGTTCGGCGAGCGGCCCAGGAAGTACTCGATCAGCAGCTGCATGTTGCGCGAGGCCAGCACGCCGTCGATCTGCACGCCGGCGCGCGCCGAGAAGTCGGTGGACCAGTCGTTCTCCTCGCGGTGCTGGAAGTCCACGGCGGCGATCGGGCGCCAGCCGGCGTCGCGCGGCGGCCACGGGCTCGCGAACTCCGCGCCGTACTGCAGCGACCATGGCTGGATGTTGGCCGGGTCGCGCTCGAAGAGGTAGCCGGCGCCGCCGTAGGCGCGCAGCGTGTCGCCGAACAGCTCGTAGGACAGCTTGGCGTCGAGCCCCTCGTAGCTGAGGTTGATGCGGTGCGGGCGCGTGCGCAGCAGGAACTCGTCGCCGAGGTGGCTCGACTGGTGGAACACGCGGAACAGGCCCGACAGCGCGTCGCGCCGGAAGCTGAACGGGATCGCCACGAAGTAGTCGGCGTTGATGAGGTCCTTGGACTGGGCGTCGAGGTCGAAGATCGCGAACACGCCGGCCTGGATGCCCACCTCCCACCACGTCCGCCAGTAGCGCTCGCGCAGCAGGCTGAACGTCTCGCCGAAGCTGACGGCGGCGACGTCGCGCAGCGAGGGATCGCGCAGGTAGTTCTGGTAGGCGGCGGAAAAGTGCGGCCAGCGCGGGTCGGCGACGAGCGGCTTGAACAGCGTGCCGCCCGGCAGCAGGCCGGTCTGGTAGTCGGTGATCACGACGGGCACCAGCGGCGCGGGCGGCGCCGCGGCCGGCGGGGCGGCGGCGCCGACGATCTCGACCCGCAGCGCCCCCCGGATGGCGCCGAGCGCCTGGCGCACGCGCTCGACGTCGGCGCCGCCGAGGTCCTCGGCGCGCAGGGTGATGACGCCCTCGCGCACGCGCAGCGAGGGTGCCGTGACGTGCAGCTCGCGCTCGAGGACGGCGGCGGCGTAGCCCTCCAGCCAGCCGTCGGAGGGCCCGGCGGCCGCGGCCGGGCCGACGGCGCCGAGCGCCAGCAGCAGCGCGGCCAGGCCGAGGCCGAGCCCGCGCATGCTCAGTCCACCATCGCGAAGAAGCGGGCGGGGGCGCCCTCGGTCTTGGCGATCTTGTAGAAGGGCGCAGCGAAGTCCACCCGCCGCCGCGGCAGGGCGCCCAGGTTGGTGAGGCCTTCCATGATGACGACGCCGGCGCCCAGGATCACCCGGTGCATGGGGAAGTCCTCCGAGGAAAAGTCGGGCAGTCGCGCGCAGTATTCCTCGAAGAAGTCGAAGCCGATGGTCTTGGGCCCCTTGGCCACCAGCCACTCCGCGCTCTCGGGCGGGAAGTACGGTGACTGCGTGAAGTAGTCGGGCCACTTGCCGTACATCCGGTCGGTCCAGTCCGTGCGGAGCAGCACGATGTCGCCCGTCTTCACCGCGTCGGCGCCGCCGCGCTTGAGGTCGTCGATGGTGATGGCGTGGTTGGCGCCGGCGAAGGAGAGATCCACGACGAGCGCCTCGCCCATCACCTGGTCGAGGCCGATCTCGGCCGTGGTGATGCCGTCCTGGTAGACGTGCAGGGGCGAGTCGATGTGGGCGCCGGTGTGCAGGCTCTGGTTGACGCTGGACACCTGCCAGAAGCCCGGCCCGCGCCGGTGCGGCGTGAGCTGCAGGCGCAGGTTGGTGGACGGCGGGCTCATGGTGCTGTCGTCCACGGTGACGGAGAGGTCGATGTAGCGCTTCATGTCAGCGCCTTTCGCATGCGCTCCAGCCCCTCGGTCAGCAGGGCGCGCGGGCAGCCGAAGTTCAGGCGCACGTGACCCTGGCCGGCGGAGCCGAACAGCGTGCCGTCGTTGAGCGCGACCTTCGCGCGCTCGAGGAAGAACGTGTAGGGATCGCCGCCGGGGATCGCGGCCTGGCGGCAGTCGAGCCAGCCGAGGTACGTCGCCTCCGGCGGCGCCATCATCACGCCGGGCAGCCGCGCGCGCACGAAGTCCACGAGATAGTCGCGGTTGGCGGCCAGGTAGCGCAGCAGCGCCTCCAGCCAGGCGTCGCCCTCGCGATAGGCGGCCACCGCCGCGGTGTGGCCCAGGACGTTGGGCTTGGACATCAGGTCGCCCATGGTCGTCGTCAGCCGCTCGCGCAGCGCCCGGTTCGGCACGATGGCGACCGCGCACTTGAGCCCGGGCAGGTTGAAAGTCTTGCTCGGCGCCATGAACGTGACCGTGCGCGCCTCGACCTCGGGCGACAGCGAGGCCATCGGGACGTGCCGGCGCCCGTCGAGCACGAGGTCGCAGTGGATCTCGTCGGCGACGATCCAGAGGCTGCGCGCCAGGCACGCCGCCGCCATGCCCTCCAGCTCCGGGCGCGAGTACACGCGCCCGACCGGGTTGTGCGGGTTGCACAGCATGAACACCCTCGTGCGCGGCGTGATCGCGGCGGCGAAGGCGTCGAGGTCCACGACGTAGCGGCCGGTCGCGTCGGAACGGAGCCGCTGCTCCTCGCGCACGCGGGCGAGGTTGCCCGCCGCGCGCAGGATCGGCGGGTAGGCGGGCGTCTGCAGCAGCACGCCCTCGCCCGGCTGGGCCAGCGCGCTGCAGGCGAAGTTGTTGGCCACGTTGACGCCGGGCAGCAGCACGACGGCCTCGGGGCTCACGCGCCAGCCGTAGCGCTTGGTCACGCGCTCGGCGACGACGGCGGGCAGCTCGGGCGACTCGGTCAGGTAGCCGAAGAAGCCGTGCTCCACCCGCTCGCGCAGCGCCGTGACGACCGCCGGCGGCGAGGGGAAGTCCATGTCGGCGACCCAGAGCGGTAGCACGTCCGGGGGATACTTGCGCCACTTGTTGCTGTCGCTGCCGCGGCGATCGAAGACCCTGTCGAAGTCGAACTCGACGCTCATGAGCGCGCCTCCGCGAGAGCTCAAGGCTAGCCGTGGCGGCGCGGGGCCGTCAAGCAATCGCTGGCCCGGCGCGCCCGCCGGCGGTGTAGTATCGGGCGCCGGGAGGAAGCCGGATGGAGTACCGGACGCTCGGACGCACCGGCCTGAAGGTCTCGGCGCTCGGCTTCGGCTGCGGCGACGTGGGCGGCATCATCGTGCGCGGCGCGCCGGCCGAACGCGAGCGCGCGGTGGCGCGCGCGCTCGAGGCCGGCATCAACTACTTCGACACGGCCGCCGCCTACGGCAACGGCGTGTCGGAGACCAACCTCGGCGCCACGCTGCGCGCGCTGCGCGCCCGTCCCTGGGTCGGCACCAAGGTGCGCGTGCCGCCGGAGGACAAGGACACGGCGGGCGCGATCCGGCGCAGCGTGGAGGCCAGCCTCACGCGCCTGGCCTTCGAACGCGTGGACCTGCTGCAGCTGCACAACCTCGTGGTGGGCGGGCAGCCGCTGTCGGGCAACGCGCTGTCGCTGCGCCGCGTGCTCGACGAGGTCGTGCCGGCGCTCGAGGCGCTGCGGCGCGAGGGCAAGACGCGCTTCATCGGGGTCACCGCGCTGGGCGACACCCGGGCGCTGCACGACCTGCTCGAGGCGGGCGTGATCGACACCGCCCAGGTCTGCGTCAACCTGCTCAACCCCACCGCCGCCGTGGCCGTCCCGGCCGGCTTTCCGGCCCACGACTTCGACCGCCTGCTCGATCACGCCCGCCGCGCCGGGGTCGGGACGATCGCCATCCGCGTGCTCGCCGCCGGCGCGCTGAGCGGCACCACCAGCCGCCATCCCGTCGCGATGCCGAGCGTGGCGCCGATCGCCTCCGGCGCGGACTACGCCCAGGACGTCGCCCGCGCGCGGCGGCTGCAGCCGCTGGTCGAGGCCGGGCACGCCGCCACGCTGATGGAGGCCTCCATCCGCTTCGCGCTCGCGCACGAGGGCATCTCGACGGTGCTGGTCGGGACGTCGGAGCCCGCGCACCTGGAGGCGGCGCTGGCGGCCGTCGAGCGGGGCCCGCTGCCGCCGGCGGCGCTGGAGACGCTGCGGGGGCTGTGGGCGGGCCTGGCCGGGGAGGCGAGGTGATGCTGCGCCTGGAACCCGCGCGCACCGCCGTCGTTTCCATCGACATGCACCGCGGTCATCTCGATCCGGCCGTGGCCACGCTGCCGCTGGCCGCCGAGCGGTGCGGACCGGTCATCAAGCGGGCGGCGGCGCTGTTCGCCGGCTGCCGCGAGCGCGGCGTGCCGATCGTGCACGTCGTCACGGAATACCGCGACAGCGCCGAGATCGCCGCCAACCCGTTCTGGAAGGCCATCCACGACGACCCGGCCAAGGCCCGGCGCGGCATCCTGAAGCACAACCTGGCCGGCAGCCCGGGCACGCAGATCATCCCCGAGCTCTTCGAGCCGCGCGACCTCGTGGTGCGCGGCAAGAAGCGCTACTCGTCCTTCCACGGCACCGACCTCGAGTTCCTGCTGCGCCAGCGCCTGGGCGTGAACACGCTGGTGCTGGCCGGCATCAACACGACCTCGTGCGTGCTGTGCGCCGCCTTCGACGCCACCAACCGCGACTTTCGCGTCGTCGTCGCCGCCGACGCCGTCGACTCGATGGACGGCGAGGAGATGCATCGCTTCGCGCTGCGGCTCATGGGCGCCGCGCTCGGCTGGCCGCTCGGCACCGACGACATCCTGGCGGCGCTGGCCGCCTGACCCGACAAAGGAGAGGTCTCCATGCCCACACTGCTCGCCCTCGTCCTGCTCGTCGCGGTGGCGGTCACGCCGCTGCTGGCGCCGGCGCCGTCGTCCGCCCAGAAGGGCCCGATCAAGGTCGGCTTCCTGGTGACCCAGACGGGCCCGCTGGCCGCCAACGGCAAGGACATGCTCAACGGCCTCGAGCTGTTCCTGCAGGAGACGGGCGGCAAGCTCGCCGGGCGCGAGGTGAAGCTCATCGTCGAGGATGACGAGAGCAAGCCGGCCACTGGCCTGGTGAAGATGCGCAGCCTGGTGGAAGGGCAGGGCGTCCACGTGCTGATCGGTCCGCTCAACGCGGCGGTCGGCTACGCGATCGCGCCGTACATCGAGACCAAGAAGGTGCCGACGCTCTACCCGATCGTCGCCTCCGACGACCTCACCCAGCGCAAGCGCAACCCCTACATCGTGCGCACCGGCTGGTCCTCGTCGCAGGACACGCACCCGTTCGGCAAGTGGGTGTTCGACAACCTCAAGTACAAGAAGATGGTCATGATCGGTTACGACTTCGCCTTCGGCTGGGAGGTCGCGGCCGGCTTCCAGCGCACGTACGAGGAGGCGGGCGGCCAGGTGGTGCAGAAGCTGTGGCCGCCGCAGGGCAACGCCGACTTCGCGCCCTACATCACCCAGATGAAGCGCGACGTGGACGGCGTGTTCGCGATCTTCTCGGGCGCCGACGCCCTGCGCTTCACCAAGCAGTACGACGAGGCGGGGCTCAAGGCCAGGATGCCGCTGGTGGGCGGCGGCACGCTCACCGACGAGCACGTGCTGCGCACGATGGGCGACGAGGCGCTGGGCATCGTCACCGCGCTGCACTACTCGGCGGCGCTCGAGAACCCGGCCAACAAGCGCTTCGCGGCCGCCTACGAGGGCAAGTTCAAGCAGGTGCCGTCCTACTACTCCGAGGGCGCCTACGTCGCCGGGCTGGCGCTGAAGGAGGCGCTGGAGGCCAACGGCGGCGACGCCGAGAACCCCGACAAGCTCGTGGCCGCGCTGCGCAAGGTGGACCTCTCCGGCGCGCCGCGGGGACCGATCCGCGTGGACGACTACGGCAACCCGATCCAGAACGTCTACGTGCGCAAGGTCGAGCGGGTGAACGGCCGGCTGCAGAACACCGTCATCGCGACGTTCCCCAACGTCTCGCAGTTCTGGACCTACAAGCCGGAGGAGTTCCTGAAGCTCCCCGTCTACTCCCGCGACGTGCCGCCCTGCAAGCACTGTCAGTGAGCACGGTCGGCCTCGTCGGATTGGGGCTGCTCGGATCCGCGATCGCGTCGCGCCTGCGGGCGGCCGGGCACGCGGTGATCGGTTACGACGTCGTGCCTGCCTGCGTCGACCGCCTGGTGGCGATGGGCGGCGTCGCCGCCAAGTCGGCAGCCGATGTGGCCCGGGGCGCCGAGCTCGTGTGCACGATCCTGCCCTCGCTGGCCAGCGTCGAGGAGGCGATCCTCGGCGCCGGCGGCGTGGCGGCCGGCG
>DASSLH010000100.1:0-2722 GCA_035689625.1 Candidatus Methylomirabilota bacterium
ACCTCCTGGCCCAGGATCGAGCCGTGCTCGTCGGTGAGCCGCCACGACTTGGGCAGCGCGGCCGCGTGATAGCGCTCGATGCGCTCGGCGGCGTAGGCCAGCGCCGCCCGCACCTCGGGCGCCACGGCGCGCTCGCCCCCCTCGAAGTCCGCCGGCGTGAGCCGCAGCGCGGCCGCCGTGGGCGCCTGGAAGCCGTCGAAGCGCGCGGTGTACTCGAGCAGCGCGACGTCGCCGCGCGTGCGCACGTCGGCGACGATCGCGTCCACCGCGCGAGCGACCTCGGCGGGGACCTCGGACGGCGGCCGGTCCACGGCCAGCGCCACGCCCTCGATGCCGAGCGTGCGGGCGTCGAGGATCTTCATCGGGCGGCGTGGCTGCGCTGGCGCAGCTTCGCGATCAGCTCGGTGATCGTCGCGTACTCGGTCTTCATCGCGGCGCGGTTGACGATGAGCCGGGCGGTCGAGCGCGTGATCTCCGCGACCTCGACCAGACCGTTGACGCGCAGCGTCTCGCCGGACTGCACGAGGTCCACGATGCGCTCGGCCAGGCCCACCAGCGGCGCCAGCTCGATGGAGCCGTCCAGCCGCACCAGCTCGACCTGCACGCCGCGCGCGGAGAAGTACTGCTCGGCCAGGCGCGGATACTTCGTCGCCACGCGCACCCACGACCACTTGGTCGGATCGTCGCGCTCCCACAGCTCGCGCGGCTCGGCCACCACCAGCCGGCAGAAGCCGAAGCCGAGGTCGAGCGGCTCGTACACGTCGGGCTCCTGCTCGAGCAGGATGTCCTTGCCGACGATGCCGAGGTGGGCGGCGCCGTAGGTGACGTAGGCCGGCACGTCGGCCGGCTTGAGGAACAGCAGGCGCAGGCCGCGCCGCTCGTCGTCGAAGATCAGCCGGCGCGAGGCCTGGTCCACGCCCTCCACGCCGACCTCGCGCAGCAGGTCGAGGGCGCCGTCGAGCAGGCGGCCCTTGGGCAGCGCCAGCGTGAGCCGCCCGCTCACGCGCGGCGCTCCACGCGCGCGCCGAGCGCGCCGAGCTTGTCCTCCAGCCGCTCGTAGCCGCGATCGAGGTGATAGATGCGCGAGACCTCGGTACGCCCGCGGGCGGCCAGACCGGCCAGCACCAGCGCGGCGGACGCCCGCAGGTCGGAGGCCATCACCGGCGCGCCCTGGTAGGCCTCGACGCCGCGGATGATGGCGATCGAGCCGTCGGTCGTGATCGAGGCGCCCATCCGGGCCAGCTCGGCAGCGTGCATGTAGCGGTTCTCGAAGATCGTCTCGGTGATCTTCGACTGGCCGTCGGCCAGGCCCAGCAGCGCCATCAGCTGCGCCTGCATGTCGGTGGCGAAGCCGGGGAAGGGGCTGGTGACGATGTCGGCCGGCCGCGGCCGGCCCTCCGCCCGCACGCGCGCCCACGTCGGCCCGATCTCCACGCCGATGCCGCACTCCTCGAGCTTGGCGAGCACGGCCGTGAGGTGATCGGGAACCATGTCGGTCACGCGGACGTCGCCGCGCGTGATCGCGCCGGCGACCAGCAGCGTGCCAGCCTCGATGCGATCGGGCACGACGCGATGCGCGGCGCCACCCAGCTCGGCCACGCCCTCGACCTCGATGCGGCCGGTGCCCACGCCGTCCAGCCGGGCGCCCATCGCCGTCAGCAGCGTCGCCAGGTCGCCGACCTCCGGCTCGCGGGCGGCGTTCTCGATGACCGTGACCCCCTCGGCCAGCGCGGCGGCCATCATGAGGTTCTCGGTGCCGGTGACCGTCACCATGTCGGTCGCGATGCGAGCGCCCTTCAGCCGGCTGGCGCGCGCGACGACGTAGCCGCTCTCGATCGCGATCTCGGCGCCGAGCTTGGCCAGGCCCTTGAGGTGCTGGTCGATCGGCCGCACGCCGATGGCGCAGCCGCCCGGCAGCGCGACGCGCGCCGAGCCGTGCCGGGCCACCAGCGGGCCGAGCACGAGCACCGAGGCGCGCATCGTCGAGACCAGCTCGTAGGGCGCGAGATCGCTCGTGACGCCCTCGACCGTGAGCGTGACCTCACGGCCGCGGCGCGCGACGCCGGCGCCGAGCGTCTGCAGCAGCTTGAGCATCGTGCGCACGTCGCCCAGCTCGGGCACGTTGGTGAGCGTGAGCGGCCGCGCCGTCAACAGCGCGGCGGCCATCGCCGGCAGCGCCGCGTTCTTCGCCGCGCTGGCCGCAACCTCGCCCTTGAGCGGCACCCCGCCCTCGATCAGCAGTCGTGCCGGCATGACGTCCTCCCCGCCACGAATCGATCGACCCCGGCCAGATCCGGGCGCGTCCACACCTCCACGAACCCCGCGGCGCCCAGCAGGGCCGCCGTCGTCCTCGCCTGCTCGCCGCCGCTGGTCTCCAGCACGAGCGCGCCGCCCGGCGTCAGCCGCGCGGGCGCCTCGCGCGCGATGCGTCGGATCACATCCAGCCCGTCGGCGCCCCCATCGAGCGCCTCGCGCGGATCAAAGCGGCTGACCTCGGGCGCCAGCGTCGCGATGAGCGCGCTCGGCAGGTAGGGCGCGTTCGCGACGATGAGGTCGGCGCGCGTGGCCCCATCGAGCGCGGCGAAGACGTCGGAGCGCACGACGCTCACCCGGGCGGTCAGGCCGAGCGCGGCGACGTTGGCGGCGGCCAGCGCGACGGCCGCCGGCGAGACCTCCAGCGCGATCACGCGCGCGCCGGGGCGCTCGACGGCGATGGCGCAGG
>DASSLH010000101.1:0-4909 GCA_035689625.1 Candidatus Methylomirabilota bacterium
GAACTCGCACGCGGTCACCGCCCGCACGGTTGCCGAGTGCGGCCGGTCGGTGATCAGTCTCATCACGCCGAGCACCGTCGGCGCCTCAACGGTGGCGATCGGCAGGTCGTCCCCGTCGCGCCCCTGCTTGAGGATCTCCACGGTGCCCTCCAGCGCGACGACGAGCCCCTGGCCCTTCTCGCTCTCGTGGAACAGGATCGTGCCGGGCGACGCCGTCACCGGCACCATGGCCTTGAGGATCTGCTCGGTCTGCTCGAAGGTGAGCCCCCGGCAGAGGACCGTGCGGACGATCCGGGCCGCCTCGGAGTTCGTCATTTCGCCATTTTACGCCGCGGCGCGACGGCGCCGAAAACGTTTCCGGCGCGGCGCCGGCCGCCTCTATGCTCGAAGGACCATGGCTGGCGCCCGCACGACGCGCCGTGACGCGCTGCTCGTCGCGCTGCTCACGCTCGCCGTGTTCGCCCCCGTCCTGGCCAATGGCTGGGTCGAGTGGGACGACCTGTTCAACTTCGGCGAGAACCCCAACTACCGCGGCCTGGGCTGGATCCACGTCCGCTGGATGTTCACCGACGCCTGGGGCGGGCACTGGACGCCGCTGCCGTGGCTGACGCTCGCCCTCGACTACGTGCTGTGGGGCATGAACCCGCGCGGCTATCACCTGGCCAGCATGCTCTGGCACGCGGCCAACGCCGCGCTCGTGTTTCTCGTCGCCGCTCGCCTGCTGCGCCGGGCCTGGCCGGGGGCCGGCGAGGGTGCCCTCCGCCTGGGCGCGGCCGCCGCCGCGCTGGTCTTCGCGCTGCATCCGCTGCGCGTGGAGTCGGTGGCGTGGATCACCGAGCGCCGCGACCTGGTCTCCGGCTTCTTCTATCTCGCCACGGTGCTGGCCTGGCTGATCATGCAGGAGCGCGCTGGCGACGAGCGCCGGCGGTGGTACCTGGCCGCGCTGGCGGCGTACGCGGGGGCGCTGCTGTCGAAGTCGATCGTGATCTCGCTGCCGTTCGTCCTCCTCGTGCTCGACGTCTACCCGCTGCGGCGCCTGACGGCGTCGAGCTGGCGCGCCGAGCCGGGCCGGCGGGTGGCGCTCGAGAAGATCCCGTTCGTCGCCATGGCGGTGCTGGTCACCGTCTTCACCGCGGTCAGCTTCCGCTCGCGGCTGGCGCCGCTCGATGCCTATCCGCCGACGGCGCGCCTCGGCATGGTGGGTTACAGCCTGGCGTTCTACGTCGGCAAGACGCTGGTGCCGGCCGACCTCTCGCCGCTCTACGAGCTGCCCTGGCGCGTGAGCCTCGCCGACACGCCGTTCCTCGTCGCGACGCTCATCGTCCTGCTCGCCGCCGCCGCCCTCGTCGTCGCCCGCCGCTGGTGGCCGGCGGGGCTGGCCGCCGCCGTCGCCTACGCGCTGACGCTGGCGCCGGTGAGCGGCATCGCGCAGGCCGGGCCGCAGCTCGTCGCCGATCGCTACAGCTATCTGGCGACGCTCGGCCTGGCCCTGCTGCTCGGCAGCGCCATCGTCGCGCTCGTCACCAGCGCGCTCAGGCCCTCAATCGTGCGGCTCGCGCTCGGCGCCGTGGGCGCCTGGCTGGTAGTGCTGGCGCTGCTGAGCGTGAGTCAGCAGGCGCGCTGGCACGACGACCGCGCGCTCTGGGAGCACGCGCTGGCCGTCGATGGCGACTGCGGACGCTGCGCCAAGGCCTATGCGCGCTACCAGACGGTCAGCGGCGAAGCCGAGGCGCGCTTCCGCCGGATGCTGGCCGACAGTCCGGCGGATCTCGACGCACGGATCCGGCTGGCGGTGGTGCTGTTCCAGGCGCGCCGCTTCGACGACGCCGAGCAGGAGCTGCGGGTGGCGCTGCGCACCGCCCCCAACTCGCCGGAGGCGCTGACGTTCCTGGGGCTGACGCTGTTCGAGCGTGGCCGCGCCGCCGACGCCGTGCCGATCTTGAAGACCGCCAGCGAGCTGGCGCCCACGGCGGCGCTGCCCCACTTCGGCCTGGGCCGCTCGCTGCAGGTGCTGAATCGCGACGCCGAGGTCTGGCCGCATCTCGCCGCGCTCGAGCGGCTGGAGCCGCGGCTGGCCGAGCGCCTCAAGCGCCGCTGGTAGCCAGCGCGAGTGTCTTCCGTGGTATCTAGTCTGTCCAGGCTCGGGTTGGTGTTGACACTGTCGCCGTCCCAGAGCGCCGCATCGAGCTACCGGGCGGCCGCCACGGCGCCGTGGAAGACGGTCGCCGGGGTGCGGCCGCGAACACGATAGCCATGATGCGGGCGATCGAAGTTGTAGAACTGCAGAAAGCCGCGGAGGCTGCGATCCAGCGAGGCCCGCGTGGTGAAGTAGTGGCGCCGGAACACCACGCGCCAATGCTCGGTGAGGATCGTCTGTTGCAGGCGCTCGACGAAGCCATTCGTCCAGGCGTGCCGGGGTTTGATCCGGGTGTGGCGAATGCCCAGGGCCCCGCAGGCGGCGTCGAACTGGGCTTTGAACTCACCGCCGCCATCCGTGAGCACCCGCCGCAGGGTCCACCCGGCCCGCTCCACCGCCGGCACCAAGACCTCGCGGAGAAAGCGGGCGACGGCCGCGGCCGACAGCACGGGCAGGATCCGGGCGACGCCGTACGAGCTGGCCGCGTCGCAGGCGGTGATCTGCCAGACTTTGCCCACGCCCTTGAGCTTGCCGATGTAGAAGGTGTCCAGACAGAACAGCTCGGCGGGCTGCTCGGCCTCGACGTGGCGCGTGCGGCCATGCCGCACCCGCCAGAGCGCCTGGCGGGTGCGCTCGGTGAGGAGTCCCGCTTCGGTGGCACTGCGATGCTCGAGGACGAGCAGCCGCTGGCGCCGCGTGGCGAGGCCGTGACGACGCAGCAGCCGTTGCACGGTGCTCGGGGCGACGCGCAGTCGCCAGAGGCGCTGGGCGTAGGCCGCCAGCCGCGCGGCGCCCCAGGTCGCTTCGGCGATGGCCACGGCCAGCAGCCGGCGCTCCGCCGCCGGCGGCAGCTGGGGCGCCGGGCCGGGGCGCGCTTTCAGGCGGCGCGGGTGCAGCCCGTCCACGCCGTAGCGGCTCACGCGCTGCTGCCAACGATAGAACAGCGTGCGCGAGATCGCCGCCTCGCGACACGCCGCGCTGACGCCGATCTCGGCCGCGCGGCGCATGACCTGCAGACGCATCCCTTGTATGCTCTCGTCGAGGGTCATCGGGCTGTCCTCCCAAAGTGGTTCCCTTGCCGGGGTTGTCACTCTGGGAAAGATAGGCCTGATGGCCTTCTTTGTTTGTCGTCGAAAGTGTCAACACTAACGCGACTCAGGACAATCTAGTCGGTCATGCCACCCGAGGCCCGGGATCACGAGCACGCGGTCGCCAGCGCCCGCCAGCTGATCGACCACGCGCAGCGCATCACCGTCCTGACCGGCGCCGGCATCTCGACCGACTCCGGCATCCCCGACTTTCGAGGCCCCCAGGGCCTGTGGACCAGGAACCCGGAAGCCGAGAAGCAGGCGACGATCCAGCACTACGTCGCCGACCCCGAGGTGCGGAAGCGGTCGTGGCGGAGCCGTCTCGACTCGCCGTGGCTGACGGCACAGCCGAACGCCGGTCATGCCGCCCTGGTCGACCTCGAGCGCCGGGGCAAGCTGCTGGCGCTGATCACGCAGAACGTGGACGGCCTGCACGTGAAGGCCGGCACCTCGCCCGAGCGCGTGATCGAGATCCACGGCACCACCCGCGAGGTCGTCTGCCTGGATTGCGGCGAGCGGGCCCCGATGGAGCGCGCGCTGGCCCGCGTGCGGGCGGGCGAGGAGGACCCGCCGTGCCGGACGTGCGGCGGCATCCTGAAGGCCGCGACCATTTCGTTTGGCCAGGCGCTCGTCCCCGACGATCTCCGGCGAGCGGAACGCGCGGCGCGCGACTGCGACCTCATGCTGGCGATCGGCACCAAGCTGTCCGTCTATCCGATTGCCGGCGTCGTGCCGGTCGCCAGGGAAGCGGGCGCGCCCGTCGTGATCCTGAACTCGCAGCCGACGGAGATGGACGACCTCGCCGCCGTCGTCCTGCGCGGCTCGATCAGCGAGATCCTGCCGACGCTGCTGTAGCCGCCGCCGGCTCGCGGCCGGTCTCAGCGCGCCGTGTAGGTCGGCGGCTTGAACTCCCGGTAGCAGTCCACGTGGATGCGGCTCTCCGCCAGCCGGTAGTGGCCTTCGCCCTCGCGGATCGGCCTGTTGCAGATCGCGCACCGGGAGAGCGTGTCGTAGAAGCCGCGCTTCAGGCGCTCGGCCTCGAGGATCTCCGCGCAGCCGGCGTGCAGGCGGTAGGCCCGGCCGCCGTCCTCGATCTCCCACCGGTAGGCGACCTGAGCGGGGCCGATCGACTGCTCGCAGGCGCTACACGGCTCGTTGCGGCCGTGCTCGGTGTAGAGCTTGGCCGGCCTCTCCAGCGGCAGCTCGCCGGTGGCAATCTTGGCGCGGATCGTGTCTGCAACGCTCATCGCTGCCCCCGCCGGTGCTTTCACGCTACACCGTGCGGTCTCCGAGGGCGTGTCCAAAAGATCGAGGGGAAACCGGGTCGTTTACACTCTCCCCGTGGCCCAGGGCTTGCCCGACCCGCTGCCGGACGATCCGCTGCCGCTGGTCCAGGCCTGGCTGGAGGCCGCGGCGGCGCTGGTGCGCAACCCGGGCGCGATGACGCTGGCCACGGTCACGCCGAACGGCCGGCCCTCGGCGCGCATGGTGATCTGCCGCGGCATGGACACGCGCGCGGGCTCCTTCATCTTCTACACCGACCGCGACAGCGACAAGGGCCACGACCTGGCCGCGCACCCGCACGCCGCGCTCGTCTTCCACTGGGAGGGCCTCGAGCGCCAGGTCCGCATCGACGGCCCGATCACGCCGGCGCCGGATGCCGACTCCGATCGCTACTGGACCA
>DASSLH010000102.1:0-10778 GCA_035689625.1 Candidatus Methylomirabilota bacterium
CGCTGCCGGGCGGCGGCGCCGCCCGGCTCGCCGACTGGCGGCGGCAGCTCGGCGCCCGCGAGCGCGAGGCGCGCGAGGCGCTGCAGGCGCAGGCCGCCAGCGACGACGTGCCGGTCACGCACTACCGCTGGGCGGCCGAGATCGCGCGACACGTGACGCCCGAGACGATCGTGATCGGCGACGGCGGCGACGTCGTCGGCTGCGCGGCGAAGTTCGTGCCGCTGCACGGGCCCGGGCAGTGGCTCGATCCGGGACCGTTCGGCTGCCTCGGCGTCGGCCCGTCGTTCGCCCTCGCGGCCAAGCTGCTGCACCCCGACCGGCGAGTGCTGCTGATCGCCGGCGACGGCGCCCTCGGACTCAACGGCATGGAGCTGGAGACGGCGGTGCGCTTTGGGCTGCCGCTGACGTGCATCGTCGGCAACGACGGCGGCTGGGGTCAGATCCGCAATCCGCAGCTGTCGTTCTTCGGCCCCCAGCGCGCGGTCGGCACCTCGCTGCCGACCACGCGGTTCGATCTCATGGCCGAGGCGCTGGGCGGCCGCGGCGTGCTGATCCGCGAGCCCAAGGAGATCGGCCCCGCGCTGGAGCGCGCGCTCGCGTCCGACGACGTGTGGTGCCTCAACGTCGTGCTCGACCCGGCCGCCTACCGCCGCGGCGGCCAGGTCTCGATGGCGATCTAGCCTGCGCGTCACCGTCCTCGCCCCGCACGTCCGCATCGCCGGCGGGGTGCGCGCGATCCTGACCTACGCCGATCGCCTCGCCGCCCGCGGTCACGACGTGACGCTGGTGGTGCCAGCGCGCGGCCGGCTGCGGGCCCTCTGGCGACGCGCGCGACACGCCGGCCCCGACTGGATCCCGGGATTCCGGCCCCACGTGCGCTGGGTCGCGTGCCTCGGTGCCGACGCGCTGCCCGACGGCGACGCGCTGGTGGCGACGGCCTGGCAGACGGCGCCGGTGGCGGCCGCGGCGCCGGCGCGCTGCGGCCGCGGGTTCTACCTCGTGCAGCACTACGAGAGCCTCTACCACGGCGATCCGGCCACGGTGGACGCGACCTACCGGCTGCCCCTCACCCCGATCGTGATCTCGACCTGGCTGCGCGACGTGCTGCGCGAGCGCTTCGGCCGCGAGGCCGAGGTGCTCGTCACGCCGGTGGACCGCGCGCTGTTCCACCGCGTGCCGGTCAGCGTCGCCTCCTCGCGGCCGCGCGTGCTGATGCTCCACCACGAGTACGTCTGGAAGGGCGTGGCCGACGGTCTCGCCGCCGTGGCGCGCGTGAAGGCCGGCGTGCCGGGGCTGTGGCTGGTCGGCTTCGGCGTCAAGCCGCCGCGCACGGCCCTGCCCTACGACGAGTTCCACGCCAACCCGCCGCAGGAGCGGCTGGCCGAGCTCTACAGCGGTTGCGACATCTACCTGTGCCCGTCGTGGGACGAGGGCCTCGGCATGCCGCCGATGGAGGCGATGGCCTGCGGCGCCGCGCTGGCGACCTACGACAACGGCGGCTGCCGCGACTATGCGGTGGACGGCGAGACGGCGCTGGTGGCGCCGCGGCGCGACGTGGAGGCGCTGGCCGGCGCGCTGCAGCGGCTGGCCGCCGACGCCGCCCTGCGCGCGCGGCTGGCGGCAACCGGTCAGCTTCGGGTCACGACGGCATTCGACTGGGATCGGGCGGTGCAGCGACTGGAGGGCTGGCTGGCGGCGCCGGCGCCTGGCTTTGGGCGTCGAGCCTGAGCGAGAGGATCACCATCTCCTGCTCGAGCTGGCCGAGGCGGCGCACGAGACGGTCGCGCTCCTCGCGAAAGGACTTCGCCAGCGACACCACCGCCTCGATGAGCCGGCGCTCGCGGTCGTCGGCGGCCGTGGGGCCGACAGGAGTGTCAACCATAGGTGGCCTCCGGAGCACGCTCGCGCCTTGCCAAGCAAATGCAGTGCCCGCGCGGCGCCGCTGGCGCCGGCGCGCACTTGGCGCGCGCGCGCGTCGCGCGCGTGACAGCATGACGTCGGCGCGCGTCAGCATGCCCGCGCAGGCGCGCCAGCGTGGCACGCGGCCCGCGCGCCGCATGCTAGAATCAATCGCGGTATGCCGATTTACGAGTACGAGTGTGCTGACTGTCGGCGCCGCGTCAGCCTGCTGATCCGGACGCTCTCCGCCTCCGCGGCGCCGGCGTGCCCGCGCTGCGGCGGCGCCGCGCTGACCCGCCTCATGTCGCGCTTCGCCACCGTCTAGAGCGAGGACGCGCGCCTGGAGTCGCTGGCCGACTCCGCCTCGCTCGGTGACCTCGACGAGAGCGATCCCGGCAGCGTCGCCCGCTTCATGAAGAAGATGGGCAAGGAGTTCGGCGACGAGCTGGGCGACGATTTCGAGTCCGCCGTGGACGAGGCGATGGCCGAGGGCGAGGGCGGCGCGCCCGAGGCGGGCGCGGACGAGGGCGGCGGGACGGAATCCGTCGACACCGCCGGCGCATCGGACGACTGAGCCCGTGAAGATCGAGGTCCACGACAGCCTGGACGCGGTGGGGCCGGAGGCCTGGGAGGCCCTGCACGCGACCCTGCGCCTGCGCTCGCCGTTCCTCGACTGGACGTGGCAGCATGAGTGGCTGGCGGTCTTCGGCGAGGGCCGCCGGCTCGAGCTGCGGCGCGTGGTGGACGCCTCCGGCCGCCTGGCCGGGCTGCTCCCGCTCGTGGAGACCGCGCCCGGACACCTGATGCTCGTCGGGGGCGCCGAGGTCTCCGACTACCTCGACGTGCTCGCGCGGGCCGGGGAGGAGCGCGACGTGTGGGCGGCGGTGCTGGAGTCGCGCGCCGCCACGCCGGCGACGTGGACGCTGCACGCGGTGCCCGAGGCATCGCCCACGGTGACCGCGCTCCCCGCGCTGGCGGCCGCGGTCGGGCTGACGGCGACGGCGACCGTCGAGGAGCGATGTCCCGTCGTGGACCTGCCGGCCTCCTGGGACGCCTTCCTCGCCTCGCTCGACAAGAAGCACCGCCACGAGCTGGGCCGCAAGCTGCGCCGCTTCGAGCGCGAAGTTCCCGACGGTCAGGTGACGTGGGCCACCACGCCCGCCGACGTCGAGCGCCGGCTCGACGACTTCCTGGCGCTGCACCGCGCCTCCCGCGTCGGCAAGGCCAAGTTCATGGATGCGCGCATGGAGCGCTTCTTCCGCCGCGCCGTCGCCGCGCTGGCCGCACGCGGCGAGGCGCGGCTGGCGCTGCTCGACGCCGCCGGCCGGCCGCTGGCCGCCTTCGTGACGCTGGAGTGGGAGGACACCGTCGGCCTCTACAACTCGGGGTTCGATCCCGAGCGCGCCGCGCTGTCGCCGGGGCTCGTGCTGCTGGCCGCCGTCGTCCGCGACGCCGTCGAGCGCGGCCGGCGGCGCTTCGACTTCCTGCGCGGCGAGGAGCGCTACAAGTACGAGTTCGGGCCCCACCCCGAGGCGGTGCACGCCGTGACGATCGGGGCCCGCGCATGAGCCTGCGCGTCGCGATGCTGTCCATGCACACCTGTCCGCTGGCCGTCCTCGGCGGCAAGGAGACGGGCGGCATGAACGTCTACGTGCGCGAGGTGGCGCGCGAGCTGGCGCGCATGCGCATGAGCGCCGACATCTTCACCCGCTCGCAGAACCCGGCAATCCCCCGCGTCGTGCAGCTGGCCGAGGGCGTGCGCGTCGTGCACCTGGCCGCCGGGCCCGAGGCGCCGCTCGCGCGCGAGCGCATGCACGCGCACGTCGAGGCCTTCGCCGACGGCGTGGAGGCGTTCCGCCGCGCCGGGGGCCTCGGCTACGACCTGCTGCACGCGCACTACTGGCTGTCCGGCGCCGCCGCGCTGGCGCTGCGCGAGCGCTGGGGCGTGCCCGTCGTGCAGATGTTCCACACGCTGGGCGGGCTGAAGAACGACGCCACCCGCAACGGCGCCGAGCGCGAGCCCGACCTGCGCATCGCCGAGGAGGCGCGCATCGTGGCCGCGGCCGACCGGATCGTCGCCGCCACGGTCGTCGAGCGCGCGCACCTGGTGAGCCACTACCGCGCCGATCCCGCGCGCATCGCGGTCATCCCCTGCGGGGTGGACACCGAGCTGTTCGCGCCCGGCGAGCAGGACGCGGCGCGCGCCGCGCTGGGCCTGGACCCCGGGCCGCTGCTGCTCTACGCCGGCCGGCTGGCGCCCATCAAGGGGCTGGAGACGCTGCTCGACGGGCTCGCGCGCCTGCGCGCCGGCGGCGACCGGGCGCGGCTGGTCATCGTCGGCGGCGACGCCGACGAGCCGCTGGACGGTCACGAGGCCGAGCTGCGCGCGCGCCTGGCGCGCCTGGGACTGGGCGACGCCGTGACGTTCGTCGGGCCCCAGCCGCAGGAGCGGCTGCGCGCCTGGTACGTCGCCGCCGACGTGACCGTGCTGCCCTCGTACTACGAGTCGTTCGGCATGGTGGCGCTGGAGGCGATGGCGTGCGGCAGCCCGGTGGTCGCCTCGCGGGTCGGCGGCCTGCAGACGACCGTGCGCCACGGCGTGACCGGCCTGCTGGTGCCCGATCACGATCCGGGCGCCCTGGCCGAGGCGCTCGCCCGCCTGCTGGCCGACGCCGACCTGCGCTGGCGCCTGGGCCGCGAGGGCGTGCGCTGGGCCGCGCAGCACCGCTGGCCCTGCGTCGCCGAGGCCGTCTGCCGCGAGTACGCCGCCCTCGTCGAGCGCGCCGCCAGCCACCTCGACGCGGGCCGCTGTCAGGAACCCCTCTCCCGCGTATAATCCACCGCGTTCGAGCGCGGGCTTCGCCCGCGCAATCTGTTTCAGGGGGAGGCAGGGAGGAGCGCGCCGCAAGGCGCGCGACGACCGCCGGAAGGGGGACGAAGTCCCCCTCCGGGTGACGACGTGGGCACGCTCCTGGATGTTCGCAATCTCCAGACGCACTTCCTGACGCGCGGCGGTGTCGTCCGCGCGGTGGACGGCGTGTCGTGGGACGTGCAGGAAGGCGAGACCGTCGCGCTCGTCGGCGAGTCGGGCTGCGGCAAGTCGGTCACCGCGCTCAGCATCATGCGCCTCGTCGCGCCGCCGGCCGGCCGCATCGTCGGCGGCCAGGTGATGTTCAGGGGCCGCGATCTCCTCACGCTCGGCGAGGAGGAGATGCGGCACGTACGCGGGCGCGAGATCGGCATGGTGTTCCAGGAGCCGATGACCTCGCTCAATCCCGTGCTCACCATCGGACGCCAGCTCACCGAGGGCCTGGAGATTCACCTCGGGCTCGATGCGACCGCCGCCCGCCGCCGCGCCGAGGAGCTGCTCGGCATGGTGGGCATCGCCGATCCGGCGCGGCGGCTGCGCCAGTACCCGCACCAGTTCAGCGGCGGCATGCGCCAGCGGATGATGATCGCCATGGCGCTGGCCTGCAATCCCTCGCTGGTGCTGGCGGACGAGCCGACGACCGCGCTCGACGTCACGATCCAGGCCCAGATCCTGGAGCTGATGAAGGACCTCTCGCGCCGGCTCGGCGTGGCCATGCTGATCATCACGCACAACCTCGGCGTGGTCGCCCGCTACGCCGATCGCGTCAACGTCATGTACGCCGGCCGCATCGTGGAGCGCGGGACCGCGCGCGAGGTCTACGGCCGCCCGCGGCATCCGTACACGCTCGGCCTGCTGCGCTCGGTGCCGCGCCTGGACGAGCCGCGCCGCGCGCGGCTGGCGCCCATCGAGGGCCAGCCGCCGGATCTCACGCGGCTGCCGCCCGGCTGCGCGTTCGCGCCGCGCTGCGCCTTCCGCGTCGAGCGCTGCGCGACCGAGATCCCGCCGCTGGAGGGCGTGGGCGAGGCCGGCCACGTGGCGGCCTGCTGGGAGACGATGCGGCTGGAGGAAGCCGGTGAGCCCGTCCGCTGAGGTGCCGGCGGCCGCGGGCGGCGCGGCGGTCGCCGCCGGCGCCGAGACGCTGCTCGAGGTCCGCCACCTCGTCAAGCACTTCACCGTCAGCGGCGGCCTGTTCGGCGGCGTCGTCGGCACCGTGCGGGCCGTGGACGACGTCAGCTTCGCGATCCGGCGCGGCGAGACGCTCGGCCTGGTAGGCGAGTCCGGCTGCGGCAAGACGACGACGGGGCGCAGCATCCTGCAACTGGAGCGCCCGACCAGCGGGCAGGTGATCTTCGAGGGGCGCGACCTCACCACGCTCGAGCCGGCCGAGCTGCGGCGCGTGCGCCGGCGGATCCAGGTCATCTTCCAGGATCCCTACTCGTCGCTGAACCCGCGCATGACCGTGGGCCAGATCCTGGCCGAGCCGATCGCCGTGCACGGCCTCGTCCCCGACGCCGGCCGCCGCCGGCAGCGCGTGCGCGAGCTGCTGCAGCGCGTGGGGCTCTTGCCGCAGCACGCCGACCGCTACCCGCACCAGCTCTCCGGCGGCCAGCGCCAGCGCGTCGGCATCGCCCGCGCGGTGGCCGTCGAGCCCTCGCTGATCGTGTGCGACGAGCCCGTCTCCGCGCTCGACGTCTCCATCCAGGCGCAGATCATCAACCTGCTCGAGGATCTGCAGGCCGAGCTGGGGCTGACGTACCTGTTCATCGCCCACGACCTCGCGGTGGTCCGCCACATCTCCGACCGTGTCGCGGTGATGTACCTGGGCAAGATCGTCGAGCTGGCCGACCGCCAGGAGCTCTACGAGCGGCCGCTGCATCCCTACACGCAGGCCCTGCTGGCGGCGGTGCCGATCCCCGATCCGGAGCTGGAGGCCAGCCGGCCGCGCACGGTGCTGGGCGGCGAGGTGCCCAGTCCGCTGAGCCCGCCCTCCGGCTGCGTGTTCCATCCACGCTGCCCGATCGCGGTCGCCTCCTGCCGGGCCGAGGTGCCGGCCCTGAGGGAGATCCGGCCGGGGCACTGGGCGGCCTGCGCCCTGGCTTGACACACTGGTCGGACCACGAGTAACGTGCTGGAAACTTTTCCCGCTTGCGGCCCGTTCGTCCGCAAACGACCACGGCTCGCCCGCCCGGACGGGTGACAGCCGACCGGAGGTGCGCATGCGCCGTCATCCCGTGGTAGCGCTCATCGTGCTCGGCCTCGTCCTCGCCGTCGCCTGGCCGGCCGTCGCCCAGGACAAGCCGCGCTCCGGCGGCGAGCTCGTCTTCGTGGTGCCCTCGGAGCCCCCCTCCTACGACGCCCACCAGGAGGAGACGTTCGGCCTCATCCACCCGACCGCGCCGCACTACAACACGCTGCTGCGCGTCGATCCGTTCGACAAGACCGGCACCAAGCCCGTCGGCGACCTCGCCGAGTCGTGGACGATCTCCAAGGACGGCCTGACCTACACGTTCAAGATCCGCAAGGGCGTCAAGTTCCACGACGGCAGCGAGATGACGTCGAAGGACATCAAGGCCAGCTACGACCGGATCATCAACCCGCCGGCCGGCATCAAGTCGCTGCGCAAGGACATGTACGACGCCGTGAAGTCGGTCGAGGCCCCCGATCCGACCACCATCGTGTTCAAGCTCAAGTGGCCGGAGACCTCGCTGCTGCTGGCGCTGGCCTCGCCGTGGAACTGGATCTACAAGGCCGACATCCTTGCCAAGGATCAGCACTGGTACGAGACGCACGTCATGGGCACCGGCCCCTTCAAGTTCGTCGAGCACGTCAAGGGCTCGCACTGGGTCGGCAAGAAGAACCCCGACTACTGGGACAAGGGCAAGCCCTACCTCGACGGCTACCGCGCGATCTTCATCAGCAACTCGGCCGCCCAGGTCGCCGCCGTCCGCGGCGAGCGGGCGATGATCCAGTTCCGCAGCTTCAGCCCGCCCGAGCGCGACCAGCTGGTGCAGGCGCTCGGCAACAAGATCACGGTGCAGGAGAGCCCCTGGGACTGCCTGAACTTCGTCACCCTGCACCACGAGAAGAAGCCGTTCGACGACAAGCGCGTGCGTCGGGCGATGAGCCTGGCGCTGGATCGCTACGCGGGCTCGGCGGCGTTGTCGAAGATCACGCTGGTGAAGGACGTGGGCGGCATCCAGGTGCCCGGCACGCCGTACGCGACGCCGCCCGCCGAGCTCGAGAAGCTGGCCGGCTACGGCCACGACATCGCCAAGAACCGGGCCGAGGCCAAGCGGCTGCTGAAGGAGGCCGGCGTTCCCGACGGCTTCTCGTTCACGTTCAGGAACCGGGGCATCCCGCATCCCTACGAGCCGCTCGGCATCTGGCTGATCGACCAGTGGCGCCAGATCGGCCTCAACGTGAAGCAGGAGATCGTCGAGGCCTCGGCCTACCACCCGATGCTCAAGCGCGGCGACTTCGAGGTCGCCATGGACTTCCAGTGCGGCTTCATCGTCGAGCCCGACCTCGACCTGGCCCGGTTCGTCAGCACCTCGGACGCCAACTACGGCAAGCACAAGGACAAGGTGATCGACGACCTGTACATCCAGCAGTCGCGCGCAACCGACATGGAGGAGCGCAAGAAGCTGGTGCGCCAGTTCGAGAAGCGGCTGCTGGACGACGAGGCCCACGTCATCTACACGCTGCAGTGGCACCGCATCGTCCCGCACCTGAGCAAGGTGCACGGCTGGACCATCACGCCCAGCCACTACCTGAACAACCAGCTCGACACCGTCTGGCTGAGCGAGTAGGTGTCGAAGTTCCTCATCAAGCGGCTGCTGCTCACGCTCCCCACGCTGTTCGGGGTGGCGCTGGTGACGTTTCTGCTCATCCGCGTCATCCCGGGCGACGTGGTGGAGCTGCGGTACTCGGGTGATCGCGGCGCCGTCTCCCAGGAGGTGCTCGATCAGGAGCGGCACCGCATCGGGCTCGACCAGCCCGTGTGGCGGCAGTTCCTGACCTGGATCGGCGGCGTGGTCCGGCTCGACTTCGGCACCTCGATGTGGACCGGCGCGCCGATCACCGAGGAGATCAAGCTGCGCTTCGCGCTGTCGCTGCAGGTGGCGATCATGGCCACCATCGTGGCGGTCCTGCTGGCGATCCCCCTCGGCGTGCTGGCCGCGCTCAAGCAGGACACCTGGGTCGACTACGCGGTGCGCCTGTTCTCGATCGCCGGGCTGGCCATGCCCTCGTTCTGGCTCGGCATCGTCTTCATCCTGTTCCTGCTCGTCGTCGTCAAGTGGCTGCCCCCGATGGTGTACACGCCGCTGTGGGTGAACCCCAAGGAGAACCTCGCCCAGCTGATCTGGCCGGCGCTGGCGGTCGGCTATCGCTACTCGGCGGTGGCCACCCGCATGACGCGCTCGGCGATGCTCGAGGTGTTGCGCGAGGACTACATCCGCACGGCGCGGGCCAAGGGGCTCATGCAGAAGCTCATCCTCTCGCGGCACGCGCTGAAGAACGCGATGCTGCCGGTGATGACCGTGGTCGCGATCGAGTTCGCCTTCCTCATCGGCGGGCTCGTGGTCACCGAGCAGGTCTTCAACCTCAACGGCATCGGGCTGCTGTTCGTGCAGGCGGTGGCCCACCGTGACTACACGCTGCTGCAGGCCCTGGTGATGCTGGTGGCCAGCATGTTCATCCTCGCCAACTTCGTCATGGACATCGCCTACGCGTGGCTCGACCCGCGCATCCGCTACCGCTGATGGCGATCAGTCCGCCCTTCGACCAGGTCGTCATCGAGCCGGCGCGTCGCCCCGCGCTGGCCGTGGTGTGGGAGTTCGCCCGCCGCCGCCCGCTCGGCGCGATCGGCGCGGTGATCATCGTGGTGATGCTGGCGGTGGCGACGCTGGCCTCGGTCATCGCGCCGTACGACCCGCTGGCCATCGACTTCGGCGGAATGCTCGCGTCACCGTCGTCCGCGCACTGGCTGGGCACGGACTCCTTCGGCCGCGACGTGCTTTCCCGCCTGATCTACGGCTCGCGCACCGCGCTGCTGGTCGGGTTCGGCGCCTCGCTGGTGGGCGCCATCGTCGGCGCCGTGCTCGGCGTGGCCAGCGCCTACTTCGGCGGCCGAATCGATCTCTACCTCCAGCGGGTCATGGACATCTTCCTGTCCTTCCCGCTCATCATCCTGGCGCTGGCGCTGGTGGCGATCCTCGGCAACTCGATCCCCAATCTCATCCTGGCCATCACGGTCCCGATGATTCCGCGCTGCGCGCTGGTCATCCGCTCCTCCGCGCTCAGCATCCGCGAGATGCCGTACGTCGACGCGGCCCGGGCGGCCGGCTTCCGCCACCGGCGGATCATCCTGCGCCACATGCTGCCGAACGTCATGGCGCCGTTCCTGATCATGGTCACCGCGTTCGTCGGCCAGGCGATCCTGCTGGAGTCGTCGCTGTCGTTTCTGGGCCTCGGCGTGCAGGAGCCGATCCCGGCCTGGGGGCTGATGCTGAGCGGCGCCGCCGTCGAGTTCGCCGAGCGCGCGCCGTGGATGGCGATCTTCCCGGGGCTGGCGATCAGCCTGTCGGTGTTCGCGTTCAATCTGTTCGGTGACTCGCTCCGCGACGCGCTGGACCCGCGTCTGCGCACGCAGTGAGCCGCCGGCATGCTTGACACCTACGGCGCGGCGCGCTACAACTGGACGGTCCGACAGCGAAAACGCGCGCGAATACGCGCTTGAGCCCGGGAGGCCCCAGATGCCCTACGTGATCGCCGAGCCGTGCATCAACGTGAAGGACAAGGCCTGCGTCGAGGTATGCCCCGTCGATTGCATCTACGAGGGCGAGACGCAGCTCTACATCCATCCCGACGAGTGCATCGATTGCGGCGCGTGCGAGCCGGTCTGCCCGGTGAAGGCGATCTTCGCCGAGGACGAAGTGCCTGACCAGTGGAAGAGCTTCACCGACCTCAACAAGAAGTTCTTCAAGGACAACCCCGGGGTCAAGCC
>DASSLH010000103.1:0-8060 GCA_035689625.1 Candidatus Methylomirabilota bacterium
CGTGCTCGACCGCCAGCGACTCCCACGGGCTCTGCTCCTCCCACTCGCCGATGCAGTAGGTGTAGCGCCCGGGGTGGGCGAACGTGGACATGCTGACGACGCCCGGCCGCGCGCCGCCCAGATTGACGCAGACCAGCCGCAGCGCGCGCCCGATGGTGGCATTGGCGCGCCAGCCGGGGCCGAAGAGGTTGGCGCCGCAGTTGACGTCGAGCCGGCCGCGGACCGGCCCGTTGACCACGATCAGCTGGGCCGTGGAGTTGGTGGTCGCCGACACGCCGTGCAGGTCGAAGCGCTCGTCGCAGGCGGCCTCCACCGCCGCGATCACCACCGGCAGGTACTCCGGCCGGCAGCCGGCCATCACCGCGTTGATGGCGATCTTCTCGACGGTGGCGCGGCCGTAGTTGGGCGGAACCTCGGCGATCAGCTCGTCGGCGGCGCGGCCGCACGCCTGCAGCGCCCGGCTCACTCGCTCGCGGGTCGGCGGCACCACCGGCAGCCCGTCGGTCACGCCCCGCGCGTACAGCTCCTCGATCGCGTCGGCGGCCGACACTGTCATGCCGCGAGGCTAACACATGCGCGTATGCTGGCCGTATGCGCCCGCCCGTCTCCCCCTCGTCGCCGTCCTGCTGCTCGTTGCCTGCGCGCGGTTCACGGACGTCCGCGTCCCGCCCGGGCAGGCGCCGCTGCTGCGCGAGCATCCGCTGGCCGGGCGCATCTGGGACGTCCGCCACGCGCGCTTCGTCGACGCCGACGCGGTGGTGGCCGGGCTGGCGACCAGCCGCTACGTGCTGCTCGGCGAGAAGCACGACAATCCCGACCATCACCACATCCAGGCTGCGCTGCTGCGGGCGCTGCTGGGCACCGGCCGCCGCCCGGCCGTCGCCTTCGAGATGTTCACGAGCGACCAGGCCGCCGCGCTCGCCCGCCAGCTGGCGGCGTTGCCGCGCGACGCCGCCGCGATCGGCGAGGCGGTGCACTGGAACGACTCCGGCTGGCCCGACTGGGACTACTACCGGCCGATCGCGCAGGCGGCGCTGGACGCCGGCGTGCCGATCGTGGCCGGCAACCTGCCCCTCACCACCGTGCGTGGCATCGCGCGCGGCGAGGCCGAGGCGCTGCCGGCCGACCTGCGCACGCGCTACGGCCTGGACCACCCGCTGGCGCCGGTGCTCCACGCGCGCCTGACCGACGAGATCCGCGAGTCCCACTGCGGCACGCTGCCCGACAACCGACTGGACGGCATGGTCCTGGCCCAGCGCGCGCGCGACGCCAAGCTGGCCGACAGCCTGCTGGCCGCCGACCGCGACGGCGGCGTGCTCATCGCCGGGCTCGGTCACGTCCGCGAGGACTGGGGCGTGCCGACTTACCTGCGGGCCCGGGCGCCGGGCGCGCGGGTCGCGACGGTGGCGCCGCTGGAGGTGCAGCGGGACTGGACGCAGCCGGCCGACTACGCAGCGGAGTTCGACGGGGTGCTGCCGTACGACTGGATCTGGTTCACGCCGCGCATGGACGAGGACGATCCGTGCGCGCAGTTCAAGCGCGACAAGCCCTGAAGTTCGCGTAGTCGCCGGCCGACGACGAGCCCGTGTCGTCGGAGTCGGTGAGCACGGCGATGCCGCCCACCTTCGGCGCCTGCGGCTCCTTGAACGCGGCCTGCCAGTCCTTGAGCGCATTCACGCGCTCCTCGACCCAGCCGTCCTTCGACTCCGGCGCGCCGCTGCGCAGCACGCGGACCTGGGTGAGGCCGCTGTTGGAGGTCAGATGCGTGCCGACCGGGACCGTCTCGCTCCAGATGTACTTCGTCGCCTTCGGCCCGCGCACCTTCGAGTACGGCACCGCCACGTAGACCGCCAGCGCGCTGTCGTTGCGGGAGGACTCGCGCTCGTCGGCGCCCTTGGGGAACTCGCGGGGCCGCCACGACCAGACGAGCACCGGGTGCGTCTTGAGGTCCCAGCGCGGCGTCTCGCGCGCGGCCTGGATGCCGAGGCCCCTGGACACGGCGCGCAGGAAGCGCCGCCCGCCTTCCTCGGCCACCCGGTAGGCGGCCTTGCCGGAGCTCTTGCGTACGCGCCAGCCGGCCGGGAACTCGCCGACGGTGGCCTTCGAGAAATCCTCCAGCGTGATGCAGTCGTCCTGGGCGGCGGGGCGCGCGGCCGGCGCCAGCGCCAGGCCCGCCGCCAGCAGCGCGGCGCCGAGCGCTAGCGGCCGCGCCGCCACCACTGGTGCACCAGATTGTCGACGACCTCGCCGAGCTGGCCGATGGTCCGGCACTCGCGCACGATGTCGCAGGACGGCGCGTAGAGCGGCATCACGCTGTCGCCGATGCCCCAGCCCCACTGCCCCTCGGGGTTCAGCCAGATGATGCCCTTCACGCGCTCGCGGATGAGCCGCAGCGCCCACCCCTGCGGATCGTTGTAGTTGTTCCGCGCGTCGCCCAGCATGAGGATCGTGGTCTTGCGGTCGAGCGACTCCAGCTCGGTGTTGGCGAAGCGGCTGAACGCGTAGCCGAAGTCCGAGCGGCAGTGATAATCCACCGGGGCGCCCTTGAGCGCCCACTCGATGGCGCGCTCGACCGGATAGCTGTTGAAGGCCTGGGTCACCTCGGCGATCTCCGACACGAAGACGTACGAGCGCACCCGGCTGAAGCACTCCTGCAAGCTCCACACCAGCTGCAGCATGAAGCGCGAGGCGTTGCGCACGGAGTCGGAGACGTCGCAGATCGTGATGAGCCGGGGCTTCTCGCGGTGGCGGCGCTTGAGGAAGATCTCCATCGGCACGCCGCCGTAGGACAGGCTCTTGCGCATCGTTCGCCGCGAGTCGATGCGGCCCTTCTGCTCCTGCCGCTGGCGCAGGGCCAGCGCGTCCTTGATCCGCCGGGCCAGCTTGGCCACCACGCTCTTCATCTGCGCGACCTCGTCGGCGGTCAGCGCGAAGAGCGGCTTGTCGGCGAGCACCTCGCGCGTGAGCTGCTCGCCGGCCCGGTAGGCCCGGCGCTCCAGCTCGCGCTGCACGTGCTGGCGGATCATGCGGCGGAAGGCCTCCAGCCGCAGCTCGAGGTAGTTGCGGATGCGGGCGAGCTGGCCGGGGTCGAGCCCCTTGGCCTCCAGCGCCTGCATGATCTTCTCGATGTCGCGCTCGATCGTCGACCAGTCGAACTGGTCCGAGATGCGCCGGCTGAAGTACCCGACCTGCAGGAAGTACATCAGGCGCTCGAGGCCGGCGCTCTGGCCGCCCGACCGGATGGCCATCTCCATCTCGCTGCCCTGCCCGCGCAGGAGCAGCTCGGTCAGCTCGTCGAGGTCGAGGTCCTCCGCATCGAGCAGGCGCTCGAGCTGGTCCTGGACCTTGGGGTCCTCGGGCCCGAGCGCCTTCTTCAGCCCCTCGCCGAGCGACTCCAGGTCGAGGAAGTACAGGTTGAAGATGCGGTCGAACGTCTCGTGGTCGCGCGCTTCCTTGACGAGCGTGGAGGCCAGCGTGGCCTTGAACGTCTCGCGGTCGAGGAGGCCGACCTCGGCGCTGGCCGCCAGCGCATCGAGCGCCTCGGCGGTCGAGATCCGAAGCTCGGCGCGCCGGAGGTCGCCGATGAACTCGAGGATCCGCTCTTCCATCGAGCGCTAGGCGCCGGCGTCCGCCAGGACCTTGTCGAGGGCGCCCTTGACGCGCTCGATGTCCTTCTCGTACTTGACCAGCAGCGTCAGCGTCGACTCCACGAGCGCGGGGTCCAGCTCCTTGGCGTTGAGGATCACCAGCGAGCGCGCCCAGTCGATCGACTCCGAGACCGACGGCGGCTTGCGCAGCTCCAGCCCGCGGATCTTCTGCACGGCCGCCACCACCGCCCGGGCCAGCCGCTCGGGCACCTCGGGGACCTTGAGCCGGATGATGTCCAGCTCGTCGGCGGGCGCGGGAAAATCGATGAACAGGTGCAGGCAGCGCCGCTTGAGCCCGTCGGAGAGCTCGCGCGCGTTGTTCGACGTGAGGACGACCAGCGGCACGTGCCGGGCCTTGACCGTGCCCAGCTCGGGGATCGAGACCTGGAAGTCGGAGAGCACCTCCAGCAGGAACGCCTCGAACTCCGGCTCGGCCTTGTCGATCTCGTCCACCAGCAGCACCACCGGGTCGTCGGCGCGGATGGCCTGCAGCAGCGGCCGCGGCGAGAGGAACCGGTAGGAAAAGAACGCGTCGTCCTGGCCGGCGATGCGGGAGACGGCCTCCGGCAGCGAGGGCGCGTCGGCGATCAGCTCGCCGATGCGGTCGCGCAGCAGCTGCGTGTAGAGCAGCTGCTTGGCGTACTTCCACTCGTAGAGCGCCTTGCCCTCGTCGAGGCCCTCGTAGCACTGCAGGCGGATCAGCGCGCGGCCGGTGACGTCGGACAGCGTCTTGGCCAGCTCGGTCTTGCCGACGCCGGCCGGACCCTCGATCAGCACGGGACGGCCCATGCGCGCGGCCAGGAAGATGACGGTGGAGATGCGCCGGGTGGCGATGTAGCGCGCGTCCCTGAACCGCTGCTGGACCTCCTCGACGGACTCGAACATGCCAGCTCCTTCGCTGCTCAATGTCGGCCTGAACGTTCGTTCATTGTACCGCGACTCTCAGCGCCTGCAGCCGCCCTCGCGGATCATCCGGTCGCGGATCCTCGTCCTGCGGCTTCTCGACCGGCGCCCCGTCGCGCGCGCCGTCGGCCGCCTTGCCGCCGAAGAAGTCATGGACCCGGTCGTGCCGTGATCGCGCGTTCGCCGAGTATGCCGCCAGCGCGCGGTATGTACAATGCGCGCATGCCCGAGGCGCCCGACGCCGCGCGCTACCATCGCCTGCAGCTGTGGCTGGGACTGGCCGGCTTCGCGCTCGGCCTGGCCTGGCTGCTGCTCGTGCTGGCCTGGGGCGCCGCCGCGCAGGTCGCGCTCATCACCTCCGTGCTGACCGACACCTGGTGGACGCAGGTCATCGCCGTTGCGGCGCTCGTGGGCGCCGGCCAGGCGGCGCTCGGCTTGCCGTTGCGCTGGCTGCGCGGCTTCTGGCTGCCGCGGCGCTATGGCCTCCTGCACCAGCCGTTCGCCGGCTGGCTCGCCGACCGCGCCAAGGCCGCCGCGCTCGGCGGCGCGCTGGCGCTGGGCGCCGTGCTGGTCGTCTATGGCCTGCTGCGGGTGACCGGGTGGTGGTGGCTGATCGCCGCCGCGGTGTTCTTCGTCGTCGGCATCGCGCTGGCCGCGCTGTTCCCGGTGCTGATCGTCCCGCTCTTCTATCGCCTCACACGGCTGGCCGATCCGGCGCTGGAGGCCCGCCTGCTCGCGCTGGCCGGGCGCGCCGGTGTGCCGGCGATCGGCGTCTGGGTCGTGGACGAGTCGCGCAAGAGCCGCACCGCCAACGCCGCCGTGGTGGGCCTGGGCCGCACGCGGCGCATCATCCTGTTCGACACGCTGGCCCAGGCCTTCACCGCCGACGAGGTCGAGGCCGTCCTCGCGCACGAGCTGGGCCATCACGTGCACGGCGACCTGCGCCGCGGGCTCGTCGTCCAGGGCGCGCTCACGCTGCTGACGTTCTGGCTGGCGGCGCGGCTGCTCGGTCTCGGCGTGGCGCTCTGGAACCTCGAGGGCCGGGCCGATCCGGCCGGGCTGCCGTGGCTGGCGCTGGTGCTCATGGTCCTCGGCGCCGTCCAGCGGCCGCTCGCCAACGGCTTCTCGCGCTGGATCGAGCGCCAGGCCGACGACTTCGCGCTGGCGCTCACGCGCGACCCGGCCGCCTTCATCGGCGCCATGGAGCGCCTGGGCACGCTGAACCTCGCCGAGCGCCGCCCGCACCGGCTCAAGGAGCTGCTGCTCTACTCGCATCCCGCGCTCGATCGGCGGATCGCGCGCGCCAGGGGAGGCGCCGCATGAGTGCTCGTCGCGCGTTGCGCGAGCTGGTGGAAGGCAAGCAGGGCCTCGTCGTGCCGGGGGCCTACGACGGCGTCTCCGCGCGTCTCGTCGAGCGCGCCGGCTTCCCGGCCGTCTACATGACCGGCTACGGCACCTCGGCCTCGCGCCTGGGCCTGCCCGACCTCGGCTACGCCGGGCTCGCCGAGATGGCCGATCACGCGCGCAACCTGGCGGCGGCCGTCTCCATCCCGCTCATCGCCGACGCCGACACCGGCTACGGCAACGCGCTCGGCGTGCGCCGCACCGTGCAGACGTACGAGGCGGCCGGCGTGGCCGCGCTGCACATCGAGGACCAGGTCGCGCCGAAGCGCTGCGGCCATCTGAGCGGCCACCAGGTGATCGCGCTGGAGGAGTTCGCCGGCAAGGTGCGGGCGGCGGTGGACGCCCGGCGCGACCGCGACCTGCTCGTCATCGCGCGCACCGACGCGATCTCCGCGGCCGGCCTCGACGAGGCGCTGCGCCGTGGCGAGGCGGCCGCGCGGGCGGGCGCCGACGTGCTGTTCATCGAGGCGCCGCGCGACGAGGCGCAGGTCGAGCGCATCGCCAAGTCGTTCGACACGCCCCTGCTCTACAACTACGCCGCGGGCGGGCGCTCGCCGCTGTTGCCGATCCCCACGCTGCGCGCGCTCGGTTACGCGATCGTGCTGATGCCGGTGGACACGCTGCTGGTCGCCGCCCGGGCGATCGCCGACTTCCTCGCCGAGCTTCGCCGCCGCGACGACGTCCGCTCGCTGGCCGACCGCGAGCTGCCCTTCGCCGACTTCAACGCGCTGATCGGCGTCTCCGAGCACGTCGCGCTGGCCGAGCGCTACCGCGGCTGACGACGCGCTACAGATCGTTGCCGGCGTACGACTGGTTGAACGACTTGTTGCAGAGCGGGAAGTCGGGGACGATGTTGCGCAGCAGCGCGTAGGACAGCGCCGGCCAGTTCAGGAACGACGGGTCCAGCACCTTCACGCGGGCCAGCCGCCCGGCGGCGTCGGCCATCACCCAGTGCACGATGCCGCCGCGCCAGCCCTCCACCAGCGAGAACGCCGGGGCGCCGGCCGGCAGCCGGCCGACCTCGACGGCCAGCGGCCCCCCCGGCAGCGTCTGCAGCGCCTGGCGGATCAGCCGCGCGGACTCGCGCGCCTCCTCCACCCGCACGAGCGTGCGCGCCCGCACGTCGCCGGCCTCGTGCACGACCACGCGCGGCGGCAGCTCGGCGTAGGCGGCGAACGGGTGGTCGCGGCGCACGTCCACGTCGAGGCCGGAGGCCCGCGCGACGAGGCCGAGCACACCGTGGTCGCGCGCCGTGCGCGTGGTGAGCCGGCCGGTGCCGTCGAGCCGGTCGGCGACCAGCGTGTTACTGAGGCTGATGGCCACGATCTCGTCGAAGTCGCGCAGCGCCGCCTCCACCTCGCCGGCGACGTCCACGCCGCCCGGCGCGTCCACCGCCACCCCGCCCGGCACCACGCCCCCGCGGAGCAGGCGGTTGCCGGTGATCGCGCGGTTGAGGCGCAGGAGGCGCTCGCGGATGCGGAAGCAGTGCGAGTGCGCGGCGGCGAAGCCGGTGTCGTTGAGGATCATGCCGACGTCGCCGACGTGGTTGTACAGGCGCTCGAGCTCCAGCAGCACCACGCGCAGCCAGCGCGCGCGATCGGGCACCGTCACGCCGGCCGCCGACTCGACCGCCTGGCAGAACGCCAGCGCGTGGCCGACGGTGGTGTCGCCGGAGATCCGCTCGGCCAGCGCCACGCCCTCGGCCGGCGCGCGCCCCTCGAACAGCTTCTCGGTGCCCTTGTGCGTGAAGTAGAGCCGGACCTTCATGTCGATCACGGTCTCGCCCAGCACGCTGAAGCGGAAGTGGCCGGGCTCGATGACGCCGGCGTGGACCGGGCCGACGGGGATCTCGTAGACGCCCTCGCCGCCGACCTGCTGGAACGGAAACGGCCGGCCGTCGTCGCCGAACTCGCGCGAGCCGGCGTCCTTGCGCAGCGGGAACCAGTCGTCGGGCCAGAAGCCGTGGCGCACGAGCGGCCGCGGATCGGGATGGCCCAGCGCGCGGATGCCGAACAGGTCCGCCATCTCGCGCTCGAAGCGCGAGGCCGGATAGTGATGGATGGCGAGCGAGCGCACCGCTGGTGCGGACGCGTCGAGCGGCGCCGT
>DASSLH010000104.1:0-9870 GCA_035689625.1 Candidatus Methylomirabilota bacterium
CCGTCGGTGGCGCGCGGCACGCCGCCCGAGACTGGCGCGTCGAGGAAGCGCACGCGCTGGGCGGCCAGCGCCGCCGCGACCCGGCGCGACACGCCCGGATCGATCGTGGACATGTCCACGCACAGCCGCCCGGCCGCCGCACCCTCCTTCACCCCGCCGGCGCCCAGGTACACGGTCTCCACCTGAGCCGAGGAGGGAAGCATCGTGATGACGAGCTCGCTGCGCCGCGCCGCGTCGGCCGGCGACGTCGCCACGGCGGCGCCGGCGGCCTTTGCCCCGGCCAGCGCCTCGGGCACGACGTCGTAGGCGACGACGGCGAATCCCTTCTTGACGAGGTTGGCGAGCATCGGGCGCCCCATCGTCCCGGTACCGATGAATCCGATCGTCATGCCGCGTCTCCTTTGCGCCGTATGATTAGGGGCCGTGTCGTCCCCGTCAAGTCCCGCGCGCCTCCGCGGCTTCGCCCTCATCGCGCTCGCCAGCGTATCGTGGGGCACCACGGGCTCCGTCACGACTGTGCTGGTCACGCGCGCCGGCGCCACGCCGCTGGTCATCGGGGCCGTGCGCATGCTGGTGGCCGCCGCCCTGCTGCTGGGCCTGGCCCGCGGGCTGGGCACGCTGGCGGTCCACCGCGCGGATCGCTGGCGGTGCGTCGCGCTCGGCCTCTGCATGGCCGGCTTCCAGCTCGCCTACTTCAGCGCGGTGACGATGACCGGCATCGCGATCGCCGCGCTCATCGCCATCTGCTCGGCGCCGCTGATGATCGCCGCCCTGGCCGCCGCCACGCTGGGCGAGCGCGTGCCCGCGCGCGTCGTCGCCGCGCTGGCCCTCGGCGTCGCCGGCACCGCGCTGCTGATCATCGGCCCGCGCACGAGCGCGGACGTCTCGGCCCGCTTCGTCGCCGGCGTAGCGCTGGCGCTCACCGCCGGCCTGGCCTACGCGCTCTACGTCGTGATCGCCAAGGCGTCGCTGGCGCGGACGGCGCCGCTGCCGCTGGCGGGGGTGAACTTCGCCGTCGCCGCGCTCGTGCTGGCGCCGCTGCTGGCGGCGCCGGACGCCGGGCGCCAGATCGCGCAGGGGTGGCCGTGGATGCTCTACCTCGGCGCCGTGGCGACGGCCGGCGCCTACGCGGTCTACACGATCGGCCTGCGCGAGGTGCCGGCCTCGGTCGCCGGCGTGGCCTCGCTGCTGGAGCCGCTCACGGCCACGCTGCTGGGCGTGCTGGTCTTCGGCGAGCGCCTCGGCACGGCCGGCGCCGTCGGCGCCGCGCTGCTGCTGGCCGCGCTGGCGCTCCTGGTGACGCGCCCGGCGGCGTGAGCCTCAGGCCGGCCGGATCGGCCGGGAGACCGCGCGGCTGAACGTGCAGTTGGGCACGACTGCCGAGTGCTTCCCGGAGCCGCCGGCCACGACGACGAACACGTCGTCCGGCGACGGCACCCGCGGCAGGCGCGCGTCGGGGTCGGTCGTGGCGTTCATCCACGCCGGCCAGTCCTGCATCCCCCACATCCCGCCCTTGTGCATGAGCGACAGCGGCTGCCGGGCGTTCTCGTAGACGAAACGCTGCACGTCGGCACGCGTGAAGCCGTCGTCGGCGATCGTGCGCGCGTGCTCGGGGCCCAGCACGACCATCAGCTGCGCCTGCGAGAAGTACCAGCCGACGTTGGAGCCGAGCGAGATCGCGGTGTCGGCGACGTTGGTGAGGATGCCGCTGGCCGTCGTCGACACGTGGTCGTTGACGTTGTGGGGCGGCTCGCCGCCGTAGACGGTGACCGTATCGCCCTCGCGCAGCGGCCCCCACGGCGATGCCTCCTCGTGCTCGGCGATGCAGTACGAGAACTTCGCCGGGCTGCCCTGGGTGGCCATGTCGTAGCGGCCCGGCCAGGCGCCGCCGACGTTGAGCAGGATGAGCCGGATCGCGCGGCCGAGCGTCGCGTTGGCCCGGAAGCCGGGGCCGAAGCAGCCGCTGCCGCCGTGCAGGCCGAGGCGCCGGCCGTAGGGCCCGTTGACGACGAGCAGCGGCGCCACCGGGTGGGTGGTGGCCTGCACGCCGTAGAGGTTGAAGGTCGGATCCAGCAGGGCCTCGACGGCGGCCACCACGATCGGGAATGCGGCCGGCTCGCAGCCGGCCATCACCGCGTTGACCGCCAGCTTCTCGAGCGTCGCCTGCCGCCACAGCGGCGGCATCGCGCCCAGGGACGTGCGGCCGTCGCGGCCGCCCAGCATCGCGGCCACCCGCTCCTCGGTCGGGGCGACGATCGGCAGCCCGTCGGCCCAGCTGCGCGCCATGAAGGCCTCGAGCAGCGCGATCGGATCGTCCTCGAGCGTGAGATCGGCCTCGCCGGTGTCGTCGATGGTGGTCGGGCGAGTCGGAGCCACGCCCTTCTCGCTCAGGCCACCCGCTACGACAGTCTGGTTCGTGGCGGCCGCAACGCCCTGAATCAGGCTCGCCAGCTGCTCGACGGCCTGCTGCGCGCGGCGGGCGACGGCGTCGGGGCGCTCGCCGCCGAGCGGATGCTGGATGACCAGCAGCGGCAGGCCGCTGACGCCCAGCGCGGACAGCTCACTGACGGCCAGGCCCTGGAACGCGGTGGTCGCGATGAGCCCGGCCGGGGTGCCAGCCTTCGCCAGCTCGATGGCGTCGTGGAGACTCCACGACGTGCACGACCCTCAATCCGCGGAGCCGGCGAAGACGACGTCGCAGTGCTTGCCCAGCTCGCCGATCAGCTCGGCGGGCGCCGGCGTGGAGGCGTTGGCCTTGCGCCGGTGGAGCACTGCCTTGACGCCGTAGCGCTCGCGCAGGACCTCGCCGATGCCGGCCGTCAGCCGGTCGAAGTTGGACTTGGTGTTGTCCAGGAAGCCGACGGTGCGGCCGGCGAGGTCGCCGGGCAACGGCGGCACCGGCACCGTCTGCCTGGCCACGAGGCCGATGGGACTGAGGACACGGATATGGGCCATGGCCACTCCTCGTTGAGCGTGAGTGCTACTTTTTCTTGAGCCCGGTCGAGCGGGTGAGCAGGCGGCCGAGCGTCTCGTGCAGCTCGTTGACGACGCTGCGCCGGACCTGCACGGTCACCGATTCGACCGGCTCCGGCTGGCCGACGCGATGGATGACCAGCGTGCCGGTGAAGACCTCGGCCCGCTCGTCGGTCGCCGCCAGGCCGCGCAGCGTCAGGACTTCCCACGTCTCCGCCATGTCCGGCATCTTACAATACGCCTTCATGGTGATCGCCCTGGATGTGGGGACCTCCTCGGCGCGCGCGGCGCTGTACGACGCGCGCGGCCGCGCCGTCGAGGGCCGCTTCCACCAGGTCCCGTACGCGCCCACCACGACGCCCGACGGCGGCGTGGAACACGATCCGCGCGTGCTGCTCGACGCCGCCACCGCGTGCGTCGACGCCGTGGCCCGGGCGGCCCGCCACGACGACGTGCGGGCCGTCGCCGTGACCACGTTCTGGCACGGCCTGCTCGGCTTCGACGATCACGACCGGCCGGTCACGCCGGTGCTCACGTGGGCCGACTCGCGGGCGGCGGCCGACGCCGCCCTGCTCCGCGGCGCGCTGGACGAGGACGCGCTGCATGCGCGCACCGGCTGTCACCTGCACGCGTCGTACTGGCCGGCCAAGCTGCGCTGGCTGGCGCGCGAGCGCCCGGCCGACGTCGCGCGGGTGCGGCGCTGGGGCTCGATCGGCGAGCACCTCGAGCTGACGCTCTTCGGCGAGAGTGCGACCAGCATGTCCATGGCGTCCGGCACCGGCCTGCTCGACCAGGACGCGCTGCGCTGGGACCGCGAGGCGCTGGCCGCGGCCGGCGTGGAGCCCGAGCGGCTGTTCCCGCTGGCGCGCGAGGGCGGCCGCCGCGGGCTGCGGGCGCCGTGGGCGGGCCGCTGGCCGGCGCTGCGCAGCGTGCCGTGGTGGCCCGCCATCGGCGACGGCGCGGCCAGCAACATCGGCTCGGACTGCGTCGATCCCGGCCGCGTCGCGCTCAACCTGGGCACCTCGGCCGCGCTGCGCGTGGTCACCACGGCAGCGCCGGCGCCGCCGCGCGGGCTCTGGCGGTACCGCGTCGACCGCCGCCGCTCGCTGCTCGGCGGCGCGACCTCGGAGGGCGGCAACGTCTACGCCTGGTGCCGCGACGTGCTGCGGCTGCCGGACGAGGCGGCCGTCGAGCGTGAGCTGGCCGCGCGCGCGCCCGACGCCCACGGTCTCACCGTGCTGCCGTTCCTGGCCGGCGAGCGCGCGCCCGGCTGGCGCGCCGACCGGCGGGCGACGATCAGCGGGCTGTCGCTCGACACGACGGCGCTCGACATCGTGCAGGCCGCGCTGGAGGCGGTCGCGCTGCGGCTGGCGCTGGTCTACGCCCTGCTCGCTCCGCACGCGGCCCCCGATCATCTCGTCGTGGCCTCCGGCGGCGCCGTCAGCCGCTCGCCGGTCGTGGCGCAGATGCTGGCGGACGCGCTCGGCCGGCCGATCCACGCCTCGCCGGAGAGCGAGGCGACCGGACGCGGCGCCGCGCTGCTGGCGCTGGAAGCGCTCGGTGCGCTGCCCGACCTCGCGGCGGCGGGCGGCGCGCTCGGGCGCGTGTTCACGCCGGACCCGGCGCATCGCGCGCGCTACCGTGACGCGCTCGAACGCCACCGACGGTTGGACGAAAGGGTATGATGACCCACGCCATGGACCGCCCCGAGATCGTCGTCGTGGACGACGCCGTCGCGCTGGCCGACACGGCGGCCCGCGTCATCGTCGACACCGCGCTGGAGGCGGCGGCGGCCCGCGGCCGCTTCACGGTGGCGCTGGCCGGCGGCAACACGCCGCGCATGACGTACGAGCGCCTGGCCCAGCCACCGCTGCGCGACCGCATGCCGTGGGACCGCACCTGGGTCTTCTTCGGTGACGAGCGCGGCGTGCCGCCCATGCACCCCGAGTCGAACTACGGCATGGCCCACGCGACGCTGCTGTCCAAGGTCCCCGTGCCCCCCGAGCGCGTCCTGCGCATCCGCGGCGAGGCCGAGGATCCCGAGGCGGCCGCCGCCGAGTACGCCCGGCGCGTGAGCGAGGTGCTCGGCGGCAAGCGCGGCGAGCTGCCGCGCTTCGACCTGATCCTGCTCGGGATGGGCGTGGACGGCCATACCGGCTCGCTGTTCCCCGGTTCGCCGGTACTCAAGGAGGTCTTCCGGCCGGTGGCCGCGGTGCACGCGAGCGCCGCCTCGATCCCGCAGCGCTTCACGTTCACGTTCCCGCTGATCAACGCGGCAGCGCACGTGATGTTCCTGGTGGCCGGCAGCGAGAAGGCCAAGGTCCTCAAGGCGACGCTGGGGGAGGGCGGCAGCGGGTTGCCAGGCTCGATGGTGCGTCCCACCAACGGCCGGCTGGTGTGGCTGCTCGATCGGGCGGCGGCGGCGCTGCTGGGTCCGCTCGCCCCGGGCCAGCGCTGATGGCCGACGAGGCGTTCTCGCTCGTCATCTTCGGCGCCTCCGGCGACCTCACGCACCGCAAGCTGATGCCCGCGCTGTGGAGCCTCTACGCGGCGCGGACGCTGCCCGAGCCGTTCGCGATCGTCGGCACCGGCCGCACCGAGATGACGGACCAGGAGTTCCGCACGCGCATGCGCGACGGCGTGCGTCAGTTCGCGCGGCTCAAGGTGCCCTCCGAGCAGATCTGGGAGCGCTTCGCCGCCAACCTCACGTACGTGGCCGGCGATCCGACCACGCCCGAGCTGTACGGGCGCCTGCGCGAGCGGCTGGAGGAGGTCGAGGGCCGTCACGGCGGCGCCCCCGAGCGCCTCTACTACCTGGCGACGCCGCCGAGCCTCTACGACGACATCACCGTCCAGCTCGGCAAGGCGGGCCTGGCCGAGCCGCGGCCGGGCGGGTGGACGCGGATCGTCATCGAGAAGCCGTTCGGCCACGACCTGGCCAGCGCTCACGAGCTCAACCGCCTGGTGAACAGCGTGTTCCGGGAGGAGCAGGTCTACCGGATCGATCACTACCTCGGCAAGGAAACGGTTCAGAACGTGCTGGCGCTGCGCTTCGCCAACGGCATCTTCGAGCCGCTGTGGAACCGCAACCACGTCGCCGAGGTGCAGCTGACGGTCGCCGAGACGGTCGGGGTCGAGGGCCGGGGCGGGTACTACGAGGAGTCGGGCGCGCTGCGCGACATGATCCAGAACCACCTACTGCAGGTCATGTGCCTGGTGGCGATGGAGCCGCCGGTGACGTTCGACGCTCGCGCCGTGCGCGACGAGAAGAGCAAGGTCATGACGGCATTGCGTCCCCTCGACCCCGCCCGGGTGGACGACGCCGCGCTGCGCGCGCAGTACGGTCCCGGCTTCGTGGACGGCAAGCCCGTGCCGGGCTACCGGCAGGAGAAGGGCGTGAAGCCCGAGTCGACGACGGAGGCGTACGCGGCGTTGCGGCTGTTCGTCGACAACTGGCGCTGGGCCGGCGTGCCGTTCTACCTGCAGACCGGCAAGCGGCTGGCCAAGCGCGTGAGCGAGATCGTCATCCGCTTCCACCGCACGCCGCACTTCATCTTCCGCCGCGGCCCCGTGCACGTCGATCCGAACATCCTGATCATCCGCATCCAGCCCGACGAGGGCATCGCGCTCGTCGTGGACGCCAAGGAGCCGGGGCCCGAGCTCAAGCTCAGCCCGATCACGCTCGACTTCAAGTACCAGGAGGTGTTCGGCGGCGAGCCGCCGGAGGCCTACGAGCGGCTGCTGCTCGACGCCATCCACGGCGACGCCACGCTCTACGCGCGCGGCGACTGGATCGAGCAGGCGTGGGCGCTGACGGCGCCCGTGCTCGAGCACTGGGCGAAGACGCCGGGCCCGCTGCCGCAGTACGACGCCGGCTCCTGGGGTCCCGCCGAGGCCGACGCCTTCATCGCCCGCGACGGCGGGCGGTGGCACAGGCCGTAGCCGCCCGAGAGGCTATTTCCCGTTCGCCCGCTTCACGACTCTGCCGGTGGTGTACTCCGCATACGTCCACCAGATCCCCTCCCACAGAAGGACCTGGAGCGAGTCACCGTCCTTCTCGTAGACCTGCGTGACGCCGTGTTGCCCGGTCTTCGTGCTGCTCACCGCACGCCATCCACTGGCTTCGAGCGTCGTGCGGATGGCGGTGGCCAGACTGTCGGGCTCGAGCCGGCCACGATAGACGTAGCGGACAGCTTTCACACTTGGGGTCTCGACGACCGTGGAGTCATCGGCCTGGTAACTGAGGCCCTTCGGGACAGGGATATCCTCGAACTCCGTGCGAACGGGCCGTGGCGGCGCGCTGGCGCACGCGCCGAGCAGGAGCGAAGCGACCACCGTGACGGCCAAGCCTCGTTGTCTCATGGGGAAAGCCTAGCAGCGGGCTCGGCCAGCCGCCAAGGAAAACCGGTCAGGGCAGCCGGATGAGACGGGCGAAGTCGGCCTCGACGGCCGCCGCGACCTCGGCGACCTGCGAGGGCGAGAGGTCCTCGTCGAGCAGCAGCACGACGATCGCCCGGCCGCGCTTCTCGCGACGGCCCACGTGCATGGACGCGATGTTGACGTTGAGCCGGCCGAGGATGCTGCCGATGCGTCCGACCATGCCGGGACGGTCCTCGTAGGACAGCACGAGGATGAATCCCTCCGGCGTGAAGTCGATGTCGAGGTCGCGCAGCCGCACGACGCGCGGTTGGCCATCGAAAACCGTGCCGGCGATGAGCTTGCGGCCGCCCGCCGTCTCCGTCGAGACCGTCAGCACGCTCTGGTAGCCGGCCGCCTCCGCCTCCCGCACGACGTCCACCGCCACGCCGCGCTCCTCGGCGACGAGATGCGCGTTGACGAGGTTCACGGGCCCGGTCATGACGGGATCGAGCAGCCCGGCGAGGACGGCGCGGGCGAGCAGCTCGGGATCCGTCTCGGCGATGGCGCCGGCGACCGTCACGCGCACACGGGCCAGGTGCTCGGGGTCCAGCTGCACGCAGAAGCGGCCCAGGCGGTCGGCGAGACCGACCCACGGCCGCAGCGTGGCCAGCATGCTCGGATCGCCTACCGGGATGTTGACCGGGAACTCGACCAGCTCGCCGTCGCGGAAGGCGACGATCTGCCGCGCCACGTCCACGGCGACGTTGACCTGCGCCTCGCTGGAGTTGGCGCCCAGGTGTGGCGTCACGACGACCCGCGGGTGCTGGATGAGCTTCCGCACGGTGTCCGAGCGCGGCGGCTCCTCGCTCCACACGTCGATGGCGGCGCCGGCGACCGGGCCGGTGTCGAGGGCGGCCAGCAGGTCGCCCTCGTGGACGATCCCGCCGCGTGCGCAGTTGACGATGCGCGCGCCCGGCTTCAGCCAGGCCAGCTCGCGCGCGGCCATCATGCCCTCCGTCTCCGGCGTGAGCGGCACGTGGAAGGTCACGACGTCGGCCGCGCGCACGAGCGTCTCGAAGTCGGTGAGCTGGGCGCCGAGGTCGCGCGCGCGGCTCTCGGGGACGTAGGGGTCGTAGACGAGCAGCGTGGGCTCGAAGCCGCGCAGGCGGGCGGCCACACGCGAGCCGACCTTGCCGAGCCCGACGATGCCGATCGTCTTGCGGTAGAGCTCGGCGCCGTAGATCGAGCGGTTCCACTCGAGCGTCTTGAGCCGCGCGTGCGCCTCGGGGATGCGCCGCACGAGCGTGAGCAGCATGCCGACGGTGTGCTCGGCCGCGGAGACGACGTTACCGTACGGGGCGTTGACGACGACGACGCCGCGGCGCGAGCACGCGTCCACGTCGATGTTGTCCACGCCGACGCCGGCCCGGCCGACGATGCGCAGCCGGGGCGCGCGGTCAAGCAGCTCGCCGGTGACGGCGGTCGAGGACCGCGTCACCAGCGCCTCGGCCTCGCCGAGCGCGGCGTGCAGCGCCGCGGCCGGCGCGCCGGCCACGACGTCCACCGCGCAGCCGCGCTCGCGCAGGTAGGCGACGCCCTCCGGCGCGATCGCGTCGGCGACGACGACGCGCATGTCAGCCCTGGATGGAGAAGCCGCCGTCGACGGGGATGGCGGTGCCGGTGACGAAATCGGAGGCGCGCGCGGCGAGGAACACCGCCACGCCGGCCATGTCGTCGATCGCGCCCCAGCGCCCGGCCGGCGTGCGCCGCAGGACGTTCTCGTTGAGGCCCGGCACCTGGCTGCGCGCCTGGCGGGTGAGGTCGGTGTCGATCCAGCCCGGCAGCACCGCGTTGACCTGGATGTTGTCGCGCGCCCAGGCGGCGGCCAGCGAGCGCGTGAGCTGCACGATGCCGCCCTTGCTCGCACCGTAGGCCGGCGCGAAGGAGGCGCCGAAGATCGACATCATCGAGCCGATGTTGATGATCTTGCCGCCGCCGGCCGCCTGGAAGGCCGGATAGGCCGCCTTCGAGCAGAGGAAGGCCGACGTGAGGTTGGTGTCGAGCACGCGGTGCCACTCGTCCAGCGACAGCTCGTGGGCGGGCTTGCGGATGTTGGTCCCGGCGTTGTTGACCAGGATGTCGAGCCGACCGCAGCGCCGGCGCGTGTCGTCGATCAGCCCCTGCACCGACGCGGCGTCGCTCACATCGGTGGCGACGGCGTGGGCCTCGGCGCCGCGGCCGGTCAGCTCCTTCACCGCCGCGCTCGATTTCGTCTCGTTGCGGGCGGCGATGACGATGCGCGCCCCCGCCTCGGCCAGGCCGCGCGCCATGCCCAGCCCGATGCCGCCGTTGCCGCCGGTCACGATCGCCACCCTGCCCTTGAGATCGAACACGCCTGGACCTCCCTCGTGTAGACGTTACAACCGACGAGGATCCGTTGAAGGAATTTCAACCGCTCGGGGAACACCTGCCCTCGATGCGGCGCGGAGTTGCGAACCGCACCCCTGTGGCATGCCGGCTGCAAACCGTCCACCGTCG
>DASSLH010000105.1:0-5921 GCA_035689625.1 Candidatus Methylomirabilota bacterium
CTCGGCCTGCACGCTCCACTTGGTGAGCGGCGCCGCCATCGCGACCAGGTCGTGGCCGAGCACCGGGCCGCGCAGTCGCAGCCGTGTGTCCTGCTGCCCGGCGGTCACCAGCAGGGGCGCGCGCGCCTTCAGCGCGTTGTAGAGCATGCCGAGCGCGTTGCCGAGCCCCGGCGCGACGTGCACGTTGACGACGCCGATCTTGCCGCCGGCCAGCGCGTAGTAGCTGGCGGCGCCGAGCGCCACGCCCTCGTGCAGCGCCACGACGTACTTCAGCTGCGGATAGTCCAACAGCGCGTCGAGGATCGGGCTCTCGGTGGTGCCCGGGTTGCCGAAGACGTGCTCCACGCCGTGGGCGATGAGGCTCTCCATGAAGACCTGGCGGCCGCGCATGCCTGGCTTCCTCCGTGCGGGCACCATCGTGCACCGCCCCGCCGCCGGCGGCAAGACGCTCGCACCCGGCGGTGCTATCGTCGAGGCGATGGACCCGCTGGCCGGCTCGTCGTGGAGCAGACCGCAGACGGTCGCGGGGTTCGCGCAGTCCGCCGCCAACCGCGTGCTGCTGGGATTCGCCGGGCAGGAGCTGCGGCGCCACGCCGGCGGGCTGGCGCTGGACCTGGGCTGCGGCGCCGGGCGCAACGCCGTGCCGCTGGCGGAGCTCGGCTGGAACGTCGTCGGCGTGGATCTGTCGTGGCCGATGCTCACCGCCGCGGCGCCGCGCGCGCAGGAGCTGCAGGAGGGCGGCCGGCTCCACCTGATCCTGGCGCCGATGGATCACCTGCCCGTGCGCGATGGCAGCGTGGACCTCGTCATCGCGCACGGCATCTGGAACCTCGCGCGCTCGTCGGACGAGTTCCGCCGAGCCGTGCGCGAGGCCGCCCGGGTGGCCAGGCCCGGCGCCGGCCTGTTCGTGTTCACCTTCTCGCGCACCACGCTGCCGCCGGCCGTGCGGCCGGTGGCCGGCGAGCCGTTCGTGTTCACGGAGTTCTCCGGCGAGCCGCAGTGCTTCCTGACCGAGACGCAGCTCTTCGAGGAGATGGCCGCCGCCGGCTTCGCGCCCGACCCCGCCGTGCCGCTGACCGAGTACAACCGGCCCTCGCCCGGCGCGCTGCCCACCGGCCGCGTGCCGGTGATCTGGGAGGCCGCGTTCCGCTCGCGGGCCGCCTAGGCCCGCACGCCCTCCAGCGCCTTCCAGTCGAACTCGATGCCGTGGCCCGGCCGCTCGGGCGCCAGCGCCAGGCCGTCGCGGATCACCAGCGGCTCGGCGATGAAGCGATCGAGGCCGAAGCCGTGCGCCTCGAGCCAGGAGCGGTTCGGCGCCGCCGCCAGCAGGTGCACCGCGAGGTCGTGGGCGCCGTGCGAGGTCACCGGCAGGTTGAACGCCTCGGCGAGGTGGCAGACCTTCATGAACACGGTCACGCCGCCGCAGTTGGTCGCGTCGGGCTCCGGGTAGGTCACGCCGCCGGCGGCGATGAGCGCGCGGAACTCGTGCAGCGTTCTCAGGTTCTCGCCGGCGGCGATCGGCAGCCCGCCCTCGCGCACGATGCGCGCATGGCCGGGCACGTCGTCGGGGATGGTAGGCTCCTCCAGCCAGAGAAGGCCGAGCTCCGCCAGCGCGCGGGCGGCGCGGATGGCCTCGTCCACGCTCCAGCGCATGTTGGCGTCCACCATCAGCGGGAACTCCTCGCCGAGGTGGCGGCGCATGACGCGCACGCGCTCGACGTCCTCCCGCAGCGAGGGCCGGCCGACCTTCAGCTTGATGGCGCGGAAGCCACGGGCGAGGTTGTCGTCGGTCTGGCGCAGCAGCGCGTCGAGCGAGAAGTCGAGGTCGATGCCGCCGGCGTAGCACGGCACCTGCGGATCGAACCCGCCCAGCAGCCGCCACAGCGGCGCCCGCTGCCGCCGCGCCCGCAGGTCCCAGAGCGCGATGTCCACCGCCGAGATCGCCAGCACCTGGGCGCCGCCGCGGCCGCCGTAGTGCAGCGCCCACCACATCGCCTGCCAGGCCTGCTCGATGCGCTCGGCCTCGCGCCCGACCAGCCGCGGCGCGAGGTCGCGCGCGACGAGCGTCGCGATCGCGGCGCCGCCGGCGCCGACCGTGTAGGTGTAGCCGACTCCCTCGGCGCCCTCGGCGTCGCGCACGCGCACGGTGACCAGCTCGAAGACCGCGATGGTGCCGTGCGTGCTGTCGGAGAGCGCGACCGGCAGCGGGATCCGGTAGTGATCGGCCTGGACCTCGCGGATCAGCATCGCCGTATCCTACCGCCGGTCGCGTCGGTCCGCGCCTAGCTGAACGTCGGCGAGATGGCCTCGATGCGCCGGCGATGCTCGGGCCCGAGGTGGCCGAGCGTCTTCAAGAAATTGGGGTGCGTCATCCCCGACCCCAGGTACGTCCAGCGCAGCGCCTGCCGCTGGACCGTCCGTAGCTGCTCGCGCTCGGCCGGGGACAGCGCCACGCCGCTCGCCCGCTCCAGGCTGGCCACGTCGTACTCGACCTGCCGCTGGAAGCCGGCGTCGAGGAAGGCGCCGATCTCCAGGTACTCGTCGACAGCCCGGGCGACCTCGGCCGGCGTCAGCCCGGCGGCCAAATCCTCCACCATGAAGGTGTCGAGCTTGGCGTGCTGGGCCTCTTCCATCCAGTGGTGCTTGAGCAGGCTCTTGAACTGCGGGTCGAGCGCCTCGCTGCCGGAGACGCTGTCCACGTAGTGGCGCTGGCTCATCCACTCGATGTGCAGGATCGTCAGCGCGACGGCCAGCGGGTGGTGCGCCAGCACCGCCTCGCCGATCGCCTCCGAAGGCCCGATCAGCTCGCAGCGCGTGCCGAAGCCGCGGTCGAAGTCCTCCTTGAAGCGCCGGAAGAGGTGGATGTGCTTGGCCTCCTCGGCGGCGAACTCCAGGAACGACCGCACCCGGTACGACTCGCCCCGCAGGTCGCGCTCGACGTGCTTGAGCACGAACGGCACGATGAACTCCTCCACCAGGCCGAAGACGTGCAGGTAGCCGTTGGCGCGGATGTGGTTGAGCGCGCGCTTCTCCGCCGCCGTGAGGAACTCCAGCGCCTCTACCCGGGCCAGCGACTCGGGCAGGAACGGCCGGGCGAAGTCCAGCCGCTTGTCGCCGCCCACGAGGTCCTCCACCCGCCAGGTGATGCGCTCGGCGATCTCGAGGATCGCCGGATACGAGAACGTGTGCGTCGGGGCCATGGTCGTCATCTCTCTCGTCCTTTCTCGCCGCGCCGGCGCGGCCGGCGCCCGTCGCTCACTCGGGGAGCACGTTCTGGTTCATGCGGAAGAGGTTCCGCGGGTCGTACCGCGCCTTGAGCCGCGCCAGCCGGCCGTAGTTCACGCCGTAGGCGCCGCCGCGCACGCGCGGCTCCTCGTCCTCGGGCATGAAGTTCACGTACACGCCGCCCGTCGCGAAGGGCGCGGTCGCCTCGTGCAGCGCCCGCGTCCAGCCGATGCACCGGCGGTCGTCGGCGGCGTCGCTCCAGCGCGTGTGCACGTTCATCACGAAGTTGACGTCGCGGTGCGGATAGGCCGTCGCCTCGGCGCCGACCCGGTTGATCGCGCCGCCCAGGTGCGCGATGAACACCTCGCACTGCGGCGACGGCAGGCGGCCGGCCGCGTCCAGCAGCACGTCGAGGAGCCGGTCGTCCAGCTCGACGAAGTCGTGCGACTTCCAGTAGTTGCGCTCGCCGGGCGCCAGCAGCGGGTCGAACGCGCTCTGCCACGCGGTGAACGGTGTCGGCCCGATCGCCGCCCCGAGCGGCGCGCCGATGGCCCGGAACGGCGCCGCGGCCTCGGCGCCGGCGGCGAGATCGCCCGCGTGGCACAGCGCCAGGATCAGCACCTCGGTGCCGTGCACGGGCGCGGGCAGGAAGGGCAGCGGCGGCGCCTTGCGCATCACCGCCCAGCAGCAGAGCTCGTCCGGCGCCTTCGCGACCAGGTCGCGGTACTCCCGCAGCACGCTGCGGGCGGCCGAGAGCGGATGGACGACGAGCCCGGCCGTGACCTGCGGCCCCACCGGGTGCAGCTTCAGCTCGAACGAGGTCACGACCCCGAAGTTGCCGCCGCCGCCGCGGATCGCCCAGAACAGGTCGGGATGGTCGATCGCGCTGGCGCGCAGCAGGCTGCCAGCCGCCGTCACCACGTCGGCCGCGAGCAAGTTGTCCACGGTGAGCCCGTGGCGACGGCTCAGCCAGCCGAAGCCGCCGCCGAGCGTGAGCCCGGCGATGCCGGTCGTCGAGTTGATGCCGACCGGCGTGGCCAGGCCGAAGGCCTGCGTCTCGCGGTCGAGCGCCGCCAGCGTGGCGCCCGGCTCGACGCGCGCCGTGCGCGCGCGCGGGTCCACGCGCACCGAGGCCATCCGCGAGAGGTCGAGCATCAGCCCGCCGTCACACACGGCGTTGCCGGCGATGTTGTGCCCGCCGCCGCGAACGGAGAGCAGCAGCCCGCGGTCGTCGGCCAGGCGGACGGCCTGGATGACGTCGGCGGCGCCGGCCGCGCGCACGATCGCCGCCGGCCGCCGGTCGATCATGGCGTTCCAGATCGTGCGCGCCTCGTCGTAGCCGGCCTCGCCGGGCAGCCGCAGCTCCCCGCGCAGGCCTGCGCGAACGGCGTCGAGGGTCTCGGCCGGGAGCGCGGCGCTGCCGCCGTCGAGGGTCTTCGCTGCGATGCCTGCCATCAGCGCACCTCCAGGTGTTGGTCTAGGTCTCAGTGAGTGGGATGCCGCGGTTGGCAGTTGACGTTTGACTGGACGTCGGAAACACTTGACCGATCGTCCGGAGGTGAAACGTGAGCCGTGACACTCTGTCCGACGTCCTGCGCGCGGTGCGGCTGCGGGGCGCCGTCTTCTATTACGTCGACGGGAGCTCGCCCTGGGTTGCCGAGACGGCGCCCGCGCGGGAGCTGATCCCGGCCATCATGCCGGCCGTCGAGCACCTCATCGAGTTCCACGCGGTCGCCGAGGGCGACTGCTGGGGCGCGATCCTGGGGGAGCCGGCCGTGCGCCTGCAGGCGGGTGACGTCATCCTGTTCCCGCAGGGCGACGCCCACGTCATGTCCAGCGCGCCCGGGATGCGCTCGCCGGAGACGGCGAAGGCGTTCATGTTCACGCCGCCGCCGCCGCAGCTGCCCTCGGTGATCAGCGTGCGCGGCTCCGAGGTGACCACGGCGCGCCTGGACGGCGGCGGCCGCGACCGCGCCACGGTCGTCTGCGGGTTCCTCGGCCTCGACGCGCGGCCGTTCAATCCCCTGCTGGCGGCGCTGCCGCGCGTGCTGCACGTGGCGGGCGCCACCCTGGGCCCCGACTCGTGGGTCGCCGCGTTCCTGCGCACCGCCGTGGTCGAGTCGAGCCAGAAGCGGCCCGGCGGCGAGGCCGTGCTCGAGCGCATGAGCGAGATGCTGTTCGTCGAGGTCCTGCGTCGCCACATCGACGGACTGCCCAGCGGTCACGGCGGCTGGCTCGGCGGCATGCGCGATCCCGCCGTCGGCCACGTGCTCGGCCTCCTGCACGAGCGGCCGGAGGACCCGTGGACGCTGGAGCGGCTGGCGGAGGACGCGGCCCTGTCGCGCTCGACGCTGCACGAGCGGTTCGTGCAGCTCATCGGCCAGCCGCCCATGCAGTATCTGGCGCAGTGGCGCATGCAGGTGGCCGCGCAGCGCCTGCGCGACACCAACGCCAAGATCCTCGAGATCGCCCTCGCCGTCGGCTACGAGAGCGAGGCGGCGTTCTGCCGCGCGTTCAAGCGCACCGTGGGCGTGACGCCGGGGGCGTGGCGGGCCGGGCGCCGGCCCGGCTGAGCCGGCGCCCGGCTAGCGGAAGGTGAAGCCGGCGTAGCCGGCGGCGGCGACCTCGTCGCACTTCTCGCGGTAGCGCGGCGCGCCGCCGGCGTAGACGACGAACGTGCGCCGGTCCTTGCCCGG
>DASSLH010000106.1:0-2145 GCA_035689625.1 Candidatus Methylomirabilota bacterium
TGTTCGCCACCTGGGGACTCCTTTTCTCGGGCCTGCGTGTGGGGACCGCCGTGAATCATGCCGGATCGCCGGGGGTTTTTCAAGGTGAGCTCGCACGAGCGGCAGGTCGTGGGCGCGCTGGGCTCGATCGGCGCCGCCACCCTGACCAGCCGCGTGCTGGGCTTCGCGCGCGACATGCTGGTGGCCCAGGTCTTCGGCGCCGGGCCGGTGACCGACGCGTTCTTCGTCGCCTTCCGCGTGCCGAACATCCTGCGCCGCCTGCTGGCCGAGGGCGCGCTGTCCACCGCGGTGATCCCGGTCTTCACCGAGTACGCGGTCACCCGCCCGCGCGACGAGCTCGTCCGCATGCTGCGCGCGGTGCTGGCCGCCTCGCTGCTGGCGCTCGGCGTCACCACCGTGCTGGGCGTGCTGACGGCGCCCTGGCTGCTGGCGATCATCGCGCCCGGGTTCAGCGAGCCGACCCAGCGCGCCCTCGCGGTGCTGCTCACCCGCGTGATGTTCCCGTACCTCGTGCTGGTCGGCCTCGCCGCCTTCGCGATGGGCGTGCTGAACTCCCAGGGCCGGTTCTTCGCCTCCGCCCTCGGCCCGGCGGTCCTCAACGCCGGCATGATCGTGGCGATCCTCACGCTGCCACGGCGCGTGCACCCGCCGGTGCTGGCGCTGGCGCTCGGCGTGCTGCTCGGCGGCGTCGGCCAGCTGCTCGTCCAGGTGCCGGGCCTGAAGCAGATCGGCCTGCTCGTGACACCGTCGCGCGAGCTGCGTCACCCGGCGCTCACGCGCGTCATGCGCCTGCTGCTGCCCGCGGTATTCGGCCTGGCGGCGGTGCAGGTGATGGTCTTCGTCAACACCCTGCTCGCCTCGCTGCTGCCGGCCGGCTCGATCTCCTTCCTCTATTACGCGGACCGCGTGATGGAGTTCCCGCTCGGCGTGTTCGGCATCGCGCTGGCCTCGGCGTCGCTGCCGGCGATGTCGCGCCAGGCCGCGACCGGCGACCTGCCCGGCGTGGCCGCGACGCTGAACTTCGCGCTGCGGCTGGCCGCCTACGTCTCGGTGCCGGCGACGGTGGGGCTGGTCGTGCTGAGCGTGCCCATCACGCGCGTGCTGTTCGAGCGCGGCCGCTTCAACGCCGACGACACCGCCGCCACCGCGGTCGCCCTCATCTGGTACTCGGTCGGCCTGCTGGCCTTCGCCGGCGCCCGCATCGTCGCCCAGGCCTTCTACGCGATCGCCGAGCCGGCCACCGCCGTGAAGCTGGGCGCGCTCGCCATCGGCGTCAACATCGTGCTCGCGGTCGCGCTCATGCAGCCGATGGCACACGCGGGCCTGGCCGCCGCCTCCTCGCTGGGCGCCTTCGTGAATCTTCTCTCGCTGCTGTGGGCGGCGCGCCGGCGCTTCGGCCGGCTCGGCGGCCGCCTGCTGGCGCGCTCGGTGGCGCGCACCAGCGCGGCGTGCGTGCCGCTGGGGGCGTGGTGCCTGCTGGCGGCGCACGGCTACGCCCGCTTCGCGCCGCAGACGACCGTGCGGGCGGCGGCGTGGCTGGCGGTCACGGTCGTCGTCGGCGCGGCGGTGTTCTGGGTCGCGAGCGCGCTGCTGCGCTCGCCGGAGCGCGTCGCCCTCCTCGACGTCGTGCGGCGGCGGCGCGCGCAGCCGGCGTGAGGCGCCCAGTTGTCGGTGTCCGCCGGGCTGTGTTACCATCCGTCGTGCACTCCTCGCATGGCTCGCTGATCGCGAACGCCCGCCCGCTGCCACCGCCGGGGTCCCGTCGCCGCTGATGGAAGCGGTCGCCGAGTATCTCGGGACCCTCCAGACTGAGCGGGGAGCGTCCCGAAATACCCTGGCGGCCTACCGGCGCGACCTCGACGACTTCCTCCGCTTCTGCCGCGACCGCCGGCTCGCCCTCGGCGCGGTCGGCGCCGACGACGTGGTGGCCTGGCTCGAGCGGCTGCGCGGGCGCGGGCTGGCGCCGTCCAGCGTGGCGCGGCGGCTGTCGGCCGTGCGCGGCTTCTATCGCCACCTGCTGCGCGAGGGCGGCGTGCGCCGCGATCCCACCGAGCACCTGGACACGCCGCGCGCCAGCCGGCCGCTGCCGCGCGCGCTGTCGCGCGACGCCGCCGGCGCGCTCGTCGAGGCGCCCGACACGCGGCG
>DASSLH010000107.1:0-2437 GCA_035689625.1 Candidatus Methylomirabilota bacterium
GGGTTCTTCTCCCACACCTTGGTGGCGCCAACGCTGTAGCCCTCCTGCGTCCGGAACCACTTCTCGTAGTTCTCCTTCTTGTGCAGCCAGCGCAGGAAGTCCTTGGCGAGCTTCTGGTTCTTGCTGTACTTCATGAGCGCGTGCGAGTGGGGCAGGAACAGCGAGTACTGCCCGGCCGGCCCCCCCGGCAGCGGGGCGTGGTCGATGTCCTGGAACATCGGCTCGCCCTTCTCGTCCTTGATCTTGTCCTTCTGCCGCTTGGCCACGATGTAGATCGAGGCGCCGTTGAGCGTGGCGCTGATCTCGCCGGCGTGGAACGCGCGGTTGTTGTTGGTGTCGTCCCAGGCCAGGCCGCCCTCGTCGCAGGCGTCCTTCCAGAAGGCCTGCATGAACTTCACGGCCTCGACGGCGCCCTTGGAGTTGAGCACCACCTTCTTGCCGGACTTGTCGGTCTCGGCGGCGCCATAGGCCCACGTGAGCGGGTAGGCGAACGTCGGCGCGTCACCGAAGGTGTGGCCGAGCGTCTGCCCGATCGGCTTGCCCTTCTTCTTCAGCGCGGTGCCGGCCTTGTGCCACTCCTCGAACGTCTTGGGGAAGTGGTCGAATCCGACCTCCTTGAACCACGACTTGCGCCAGGACACCGCGTTGCCGACGATCGAGTGCGGCACGCTCAGCCACTTGCCGCCCACCTTGGCCGACGGCGTGTAGACGTCGTAGAAGCCGCCCTCGGCCTTGGCCAGGTCGTTGGCCACGTCGCTGGTGTCCACGCAGGCGTTGGCGTAGAGCTGCGCCCAGTTGTACTCGAACATGAAGATGTCGGCGCCCGAGCCCGACTGGATGGCGGCCGTGATCCGCGGCTGCAGATCGTTGGCGTTGATCGTCTCCAGCTGCACCTCGGCGCCGAGCGCCTTGGAGGCGTCGCCCATCTGCCGCTTGAGCTCGACGTCCGACTCCGGGATGAAGTCGACCCAGCGCACCCAGTGCAGCTTCGTGCCCTGGGCGTAGGCCGGCGCCTGGCGCGCGGCCAGGATGCCCTCGATGCCTCCGGTCGCCAGCGCGGCGGCCGCGCCGGTCACCTTCAGGAAGTGCCGGCGGTTCAGTCCCTTCCCGTCCATGCGTGATCCTCCTTGATCGACATGAGCCTCCGCGCCGACGCGCACGCGGAGTGCGGGCTAAACGTCCGAGAAAAGTGACGAAGTGATATCACTCCGGGGCCGGGGTGTCAATGACGTCCCCGCCGGCTCCGACGCCGTGCGTCAGCGGGCGGAGGCGACGGCGGGCACCAGCCGTGGGGCCCGCAGGGTGAACGCCAGCACGATCGCCATGGTTCCGATCGCGAACGAGCCCGCGTACAGCCAGGTATAGGAGCCGAGCCGGTCGTAGAGCACGCCGCCGGCGAACGAGCCCAGCCCCATGCCGAGCGTGGAGACGAGGAAGACGGCGCCGTAGGCGGCGCCCATCACGCGCTCGCCGAACGACTCGCGCGTGACCAGCGCGTAGAGCGGCATGACGCCGCCGTAGGCGACACCGAACACGACGGCCAGCGCGTAGAACGAGACCACGTCGCGCACGACCAGGTAGAGCACGATCATCGCCGCCTGCAGCGCCAGCCCGCTCACCAGCGTGGTCCGGGCGCCGAAGCGGTCGGCCAGCACGCCGCCGCCGACGCGGCCGGCGATCGACGACAGGCCGGAGACGCCGAGCGCGGTCGCCGCCGCCATTGCGCCGATGCCCTCGTCGGTGCCGTGCGTGACCATGTGGAAGATCGGGCCCGAATGCGCCGCGCAGCAGGCGAAGTGGGTCAGCGCGATGCCCCAGAACCGCGGCGCGCCCAGCACCTGCCGCATCGAGAACTCGCGCCCGGCGCCCGGGGCGCCGCCCATGGCGGCGGCGCCGACGTCGCCCGGCTGCTCGCGGATCAGCAGCGCGATCGGCACGACGGTCAGCCAGGCGAGGTCGCCCAGCACCAGCAGCGCCACCCGCCAGCTCCACCAGCTGGTCAGCGCGCGCGCCAGCGGCGCGATCGCCAGGATGCCGACGCCGATGCCGGAGGAGACGAGCGCCACCGCCAGGCCGCGGCGCGCGGTGAACCACCGCGTCGCCGTCGCGGTCAGCGGCGCGTAGAAGGCGCCGACGGCGAAGCCGACCGTGAAGCCGAAGCTCAGGTAGAGGTGCCAGACGGCCTGGGCCTGGCTCGACAGCACCAGCCCGAGGCCGAGCAGCAGGCCGCCGGCCAGCGCGACGCCCCGCGTGCCGAGCCGGTCGGAGAGCGCGCCCCACACGAACGAGCCCAGGCCCATGGCGAGCCAGTTCAGCAGCGCGACGGTCGAGATGGCGCCGCGGCTCCAGCCCATCGCCTCCGTCATCGGCGTGAGGAACACGCCGAGCGAGAACAGCGCCCCCATGCCCACGCAGACGATGGCGGCCGAGGCGGCGA
>DASSLH010000108.1:0-3370 GCA_035689625.1 Candidatus Methylomirabilota bacterium
GGCGGCGTCTCGTGTCGCGCGCCCGTCTCGATCAGCATGAGCTTACCCGCTCAGCTGAGCGTGTCGTAGATCTCCTTGATCTTCTTGTCCTCCCACTCGATGGCCTGGTCGAGGCCCCACTTGTCCACGATGACCTTGGCAGGCGCGTCGGTCAGCACGTTGCTGGCCTGCACCTCGGCGGCGGCGGCGGTCACCGGGCCCGGCCAGCCGGTCGCCGAGAACCACTCGGCGGCGCGCCCGAACGTCCGGTAGTTCTCGTTCTTGTTGAAGTACTCCTTCGACGCGGCCCGGGCCTTGTCGAGGACCGGCGTGAACTGGCCGTAGGAGTCCTTCATCACGCGCAGCGTCTCCTCGGGGGAGAGCATGTGGGCGACGAGGCTCATGGCCGCCTCGGGATCCTTGGCCGTCTTGAAGATGCCGTAGCTCATCGCGATCGCCCACATGCGGCGCCCGTCGGGGCCGGCCGGATGCGGCAGCGCCAGGTGGTTGGCCAGCGCCTCCTCGCGGGCCTTGCGCTCCTTGGCGTCGGTGGCCTTGGCAACCGCGTTCTCCATCGCGAACGTGATGCTGGGCCCGTTGGAGGTCTGGGCGATGTTCTTGGCGATGAAGTTCTCGTTGTTGCCGGACCCGGTCCAGGTCAGCGTGTCGGCCGGCTGCACGCCGTCCTTGTAGATGTCGGTGGCCCACTTCAGCACGCGCTGCATCTTGGCGTTCTTGATGGACTGGTACTTGCCGTCCTTGCCGGCCCAGCCGAGGCCGTAGGAGTACATGAGGCTCTGCATGACGCCGTAGCCGTCGGAGGTGCGGTTCCAGCTCTGGCCCATGCCGTAGAAGTTGTCCTTGGGCCGGTTGAGCGCGGCGGCGGCGGCCTTGGCCTCGTCGTACGTCGTCGGCAGCTTGACCTTGTGCTTCTCGAACTCGTCGCGCCAGACGTACCAGAACGCCGGCATGATGTACCAGGGGATCGCGTACGTCTTGCCGCCGATGACGGTCACCGGCGCCACGTTGGCCGGCGGCTTGCCGACCTCGCCCTCGACCTGGCGGGCGAACGTGCTGAGGTCGATCAGCTGCCCCATGCCGGCGAAGCGCGCGGGGGCGCCGGTCTCGAGCTGGCCGACGTCGGGCGTGTTCTTGTTCTCGATGGCGGCGACGTACTTGGTCTGCATGTCCTCGAACGTGAAGTACTCGACGCTCACCTGGGCGCCGTTCTTCTCGGCCCACCGCGCCGCGCTGGCCTCGATGGCCTTGTTCGTCGGCTCGACGTAGGTCTTGAGGATCCACATCCGCAGGCTCGTGCCCTTCTTCACCGCGGGCATCGCGATGCCGGGCAGGCTGAGAGCGGCGGAGGTGCCGACGGCGCCCGCGAGGAACGTTCTCCGGCTGAGGCTCGTTCGCATGGCTGCTCCTCTTCCGCGCGGTGTCCGCACCGCGCTCACACGGTCTGCAGCAGACGCTTCATCGTCGCCACCGCCGTCGGCGCGTCCGGCGCCCAGCCGTCCGCCCCGATCGTGCGCGCGAAGTCCTCGGTGACGGGGGCGCCGCCCACGACCGTCTTGACGTGGTCCATCACACCGGCCTGGCGCAGGCCGTCCAGCGTTCGCTTCATCTCCCGCATCGTCGTCGTCAGCAGGGCCGAGAGCCCCAGCACCGCCGGCCGATGGGTGCGCACGGCCTCGGTGAACCTGTCGAGCGGCACGTTGGTGCCGAGGTCCACCACCTGGAAGCCGCCGGCCTCCAGCATCATCGCCACCAGGTTCTTGCCGATGTCGTGCAGGTCGCCGCGCACGGTGCCGAGCACCACCACGGGCCTGGGGCCGCCGGTCGCCTCCTGGGCGGCCAGCGCCGGCTTGAGCACGGCGAGGCCGGCGTGCATCGCGCGCGCGGTGAGCAGGACCTCGCTGATGAACATCTGCTTGGCGCCGAAGCGCTTGCCGACGACGTCCATGCCGGGCATGAGCCCGCGGTCCAGGATCTCGGCCGGCGGCAGGCCGGCCGCGAGCGCCTCCGCCGCCAGCTTGGCCACCGTGTCCGCGTCGCCCTCGATCACCGCCTGCGTCAGGGCCTCGGTCTTGAGCATCGTCCCCTCCTCACCGGCTCGTCAGGGGCAGGGCGCCCCATTCTTTCACCATCTGCGCGATCCGCACCAGCCGGTCCCACTTGGCGTCCGGCGGCACCATGTCGCTGACGCCGAGGATGAACCGGCCGCCGGGCGCGATCTCGGTGAACAGGCCGCGCATGTGGGCCTCGAACTCCTCCTCGGTCATGCTGTCCTCGAGCAGGGCCACCGACGGCACGCCGCCAAAGATCGTGATGCGATCACCGAACGCCCTGCGCATCGCCGCCAGGCTGCACTGCACCATCGGCGGCGCGCACACCGACTCGGCCACGTCCATGCCGCTGGCGGCGAGCAGGTCGAGCAGCCCCTCGTTCTCGCCGTCGCAGTGGCTCATGAAGATCTTGCCGCCGCCGTGCAGCACGTCGGCCCAGCGCTGCAGCCAGGGCAGGATGTGCTCGGCGAACAGCGGCGGGTACGTGATCGTGTCGTCGTAGTTGGCGCCCATCATGACGGCCTCGGCCGGCGAGCCGGCCAGGATCTGCACCAGCCGGTCGTAGAACGGCGTCATGTCCTCGACGAGCTGCCGGACCTCCTTGGGGTGATCCTTCAGCTCGTAGTAGAACTGCGTGCCGTCCACGAGGTCGCGCATGAGGTGCTGCACCGGCGAGGCGCTGCCGAGGCCGTGGGCCACCGCCAGGCCGCGGTCGCCGACCTCGCGCTGGAACGCGCGGTAGTTGTCGTAGTCGGGGCTCACCGTCACGTTGCGGAAGATGTAGCCGACGATCGCGTAGTCCTCGGGACGCTTGATGACGTGCTCGTCGATCCACGAGATGGACGCGCCGGCGTCCAGCATCTCCTCGGTGAACGTCATCGCGCACGACACCATGCCGAGCGGCGTGTGGTACTCGACCACGGTGGCGCCGTCGTCGCGCGGCTTGACGACGCGCTCGACGTTCGTCAGCTCCGCCCGGTAGGCGAAGCCACGCAGCCGGAAGATGCCCAGGCCCCGGTCGATCGTGTCGTCGGGCGTCCGCGTCTTGAGGAACTCGGGGATGATCCGGTGGTGCTCCACCCCGAGGTCGTCGGCGATCTCCGCCGTCGTCGTCTGCAGCGTGTACGTGGCCGGCAGCGTCTGGCGGCGGACGTTGGCGTTGTGCCAGAGGTCCAGGCGCGGCGCGAAGGGCAGCCGATCGGCCCACTCGCCGCGCGCCGCGCGCAGCATGCGCTCCTTGTGCGTCATCGTGCCATCCTCCTGGGCGTTGCCTCGGCCTCGGCGAAGTGCCGGAGCCACGACGAGCCGCCGCGCGGCTCCGG
>DASSLH010000109.1:0-2538 GCA_035689625.1 Candidatus Methylomirabilota bacterium
GCGCTCTCCAGCAGCGCGGCGTAGAACGTCTGCCAGGTGAGCGCGCGCCGCCACAGCGCGAACACCATGGCGCCGAACGCGCCCATGGCGGCGCCCTCGGTGGCGGTGAACAGGCCGGCGTAGATGCCACCCATCACGAACAGGAACAGCGTGGCCACCGCCCACACGTCCTTGAGCGCCCCCAGCCGCTCTCGCCAGCTCGAGCGCTCGCCGGGCGGGCCGCAGGCCGGGTCACGCCAGGTCATGTAGCGCACGGCGCCGCACAGCAGGAAGGCGCCGAGGATGCCGGGGACGATGCCGGCCGCGAAGAGCTTGCCGATGTTCGTCTCGGTGAAGACGCCGTAGATCACCATGATCGTGGAGGGTGGGATCATGATGCCGAGCGTCCCGCCGCCGGCGATGACGCCGGCCGCCAGCCGGTCGGAGTAGCGGAACTTCTTCATGGACGGATAGGCGACCTTGGCGAACGTCGCCGCCGTGGCGATGGACGAGCCGCAGATGCCGCCGAAGCCGGCCGAGGCCCAGATCGTCGCCATCGCCAGCCCGCCGCGCAGATGGCCGATGAACGCGTAGGCGGCGCGGAACAGCTCCTGCGACATGCCGGCCCGAGTGACGAAGTTGCCCATGAGGATGAACAGCGGCACCACCGACAGCGTGTAGTTGCGGCCGGTCTCGTAGAGCTTGGTCTGGGTCATGGCGAACGCCACGGTCCAGTTCCAGTCGCGCATGTAGGCGTAGCCGACGATGCCGACGATTGCCATCGAGAACGAGATGGGGATCCTCAGACAGCACAGCAGCATCATCGCGGCGAGGCCGAGCAACCCCTCGATCATCCCCGCCGCACGCTCCGGGCGAGGTGCAGGAGGCCGGCCAGCGCCAGCGTGGCCGCCATGAAGTAGACGAACGGCCCGTAGGCGATGCGCAGCACGTCGCTGGTGTCGCGGTAAGCCCAGATGCGGTCGGCCTTGCGCCACATCAGCCCCGCCAGCAGGAACATGAACGCCGCGTTGAAGATCTGCACCGCGCGCTCGAGCCGGGCGCGCCCGCGCGGGCCCAGCGGCCGGTCGATGAAGTCCATGACCGCGTGCTCGTCGGCGAACGCCACCAGCGGCAGGTCGGCGAAGATCAGCACGACCAGCATGAGCTCGGTGACCTCGAAGGCGCCGCGCAGCGGCCGGCTGAAGACGTAGCGCGCCACGACATCCACCACGGTGAGGAGCATCATCGCGAACAGGACCGCGGACGCGGCCACGCCGAGCACGAGGTCGGCATGGGGCGTCCGCGGAGCGGGCGTGGTCACTTCCCGGCGGCGACCTTCTTCAGCTCGTCGTGGAACTCGGCCAGCACCCGGGCGCCGTCCACGCCCTTGGCGTTGGCGGCCTGGATCCACTCCTCGATGATCGGCGCCGAGCGCTTCTTGACCTCGGCGATCAGCTCGGCGTTGGCGTTGACGATCTTGACGCCCGTCTTCCTGAGCGCTTCCAGCGCCTTGCGGTCGGCCTCGTCCCAGGAAGCGCCGGCCAGGCGAGCGAGATGCTCGCCGGAGACCTTCTCGATCGCCTCCTGGTCCTGCTTCGGCAGCTTGTTCCACTTGTCCTCGTTCATGAAGAAGCCGAACGAGGAGCCGTACATGCCGCCCGGGAACAGCGTGGCCTGCTCGATGACGGTCTCGAGCTTGAACGAGATCACGGACTCCAGCGGGAAGAACACGCCGTCGGCCACGCCCGAGCTCAGCAGCTCGTAGGACTCCGGCGCCGGCTTCACGAAGGCGGAGGCGCCCAGGGCCTTGGCGACCTTCTCGGCGATGCCGCCGCCGGTGCGGATCTTCATGGACTGCAGATCGGCGATCGTGCGCACGGGCTTCTTGGTGAACATCTGGCCGGGGCCGTGGGTGAACACGCCGAGCAGCTTGACGCCCTTGTACTCGCCGACCTTGTTGAGCTCGCGCCAGTGGATGCGCGAGTAGGCCACGGAGTTCACCAGCGCGGTCTCGCCGCTGCCCGGCAGCTCGGCCAGCAGTGGCAGCACGTGACGGGCCGGCGTGTAGCTGGCCGTCACGTAGGAGAGGTCCACCAGGCCGTCCCGCACGGCGTCGAAGGTGCCGGGCGGCGCCGAGGGATGCTTGGGCAGCATCACGAACTTCACGCGGCCGTGGGTGGCCTTCTCCACCTCGGTGGCCCAGCCCTGCAGCACGACGCTGGTGAGCAGGTGCTGCGGCGACACCCACGACGACATCGTCAGCGTCGTCGTCTGCGCCGCCGCCGGCGAGGCGGCGGTCACCAGCGCGACGACCAGCAGCACGCGCGCGATCTTCGGCATGGTCACCTCCGGGTCCGCGGCAGTATAGCGCACTCGCCGTGTGCTACCCTCGCCGGTCAAGGCCCCATGGCCATCGCGATCACTCCCCTGACGCCCGTGTTCGGCGCCCGCATCGAGGGTGTGGACGTCACCCGGCCCGTGGACGACGCCACCTGGGCGGCGGTCCGGGGGGCGTTCGAGGAGCACTCGGTGCTGGTCTTCCACGGCCAGCCGCTCGAC
>DASSLH010000110.1:0-5127 GCA_035689625.1 Candidatus Methylomirabilota bacterium
CCGGCGCCGCCGCCTTCGCCCTGCTCCTGCTCGCCGCCGGCGAGTGGGCGCTCCTGGCACTCCTCGAGCACGCGGCCGTGTCGCCGGAGCGCAAGCTCCTCTTCGCGGCGCTCGAATACCCCGGCATCATGGCCGTGAGCCCGCTGTGGCTCTGTTCGCGCGCGGGTACAAAGCCGGTCGAGGTGCGCTGCGACAGGCCGGCCGGCGTGCTGCCGAGGCCGACCGGCTTGGTGGTGAAGAACGGCTCGACCACCCGCGCGCGCAGCGCCGGCGGGATGCCGGGCCCGGTGTCGGCCACCGGCCTCGGCCTGTCGGTCGGCCGCGGCATCGTGGAGGCGCACGAGGGACGGTCGAGATCGGCGACGCCGCCGGCGGCGGCGGGCACGGGTGAGGCGGCCGCCGCCCCCGAGCCGATCCGCGGCAAGCGTATCCTCAGCGGCGACACGCTGAGCCCCCAGACGCGCGAGTTCATCGGGCGCACCGGCGCGCCGCTGCTGGACAAGCCCTTCGACGCCGGCCGCGGGCGGCGGCTGGTGCAGCAGGTGCTGCGCCGGCCGTGAGCGCGCCGGCCGGCGCCGGCGACGCCCTGCCGGTCCAGGGCTTCGCCGGCAGCCCCGACGAGATCGAGCGCCAGTGGCTCGAGCACGTGTACCGCGGCCGCGGCGACTCCATGGCCCAGCTTACGTGGCGGGCCGTGCTGATGGGCTCCGTGCTCGGCGGCCTGCTCTCGCTCACCAACCTCTACATCGGGCTGAAGGCCGGCTGGGGCTTCGGCGTCGCGATCACCGCCTGCATCCTCTCCTACGCGATCTGGACGGCGGCCTGGCGGACCGGGCTGGCGCGCACGCCGATGACGATCCTCGAGAACAACTGCATGCAGTCCACCGCCAGCTCGGCCGGCTACTCGACCGGCGGCACCCTCATCTCTGCCTTCGCGGCCTGGATGCTGATCAACCGCGCCGCCATGCCGCTCGGCGAGATGCTGGCGTGGGTCTTCCTGCTCTCGGTGCTGGGCGTGACGATGGCCATCCCCATGAAGCGCCAGATGATCAACGTCGAGCAGCTGCGCTTTCCCAGCGGCGTCGCCGCCGCCGAGACGCTGCGCGCGCTGCACGCGGTGGGCGCCTCCGGCATGCGCTCGGCCCGCGCGCTGGGCTGGGCGGGGCTCGTGGCGCTGGCGCTGAAGTTCTGGGCCGAGGGCCTGACCCTCGTGAGCGCGCGGCTGGCGCCGCTCATGATCGGCACCTGGGTCGCCGCGCTCAACGAGCGGGTGTTCGGGGCGGCCTGGATGGGCCGCACCGTGCTGCTGTCGTGGGAGCCGATGTTCATCGCGGCCGGCGCCATCACCGGGCTGCGCGTGTGCGCGAGCATGCTGCTGGGCAGCGTCACCGCCTGGATGATCTTCGTGCCAGCGCTGCAGCATCGCGGCCTCGTGCAGGGGCAGGGCTATGCCGCGCTGGTGCAGTGGACGCTGTGGGGCGGCGTGGCCTGCATGGTGACGTCCAGCCTGCTGGCGTTCGCGCTGCAGTGGCGCACGGCGCTGCGCGCGCTCACCGACCTCGGCGCCATGCTCGGCGGCGGCCGCCGCGCCGCCGACGATCCGGTGGCGGCGCTGGAGCCGCCGGCGTCGTGGTTCGTGGCCGGCCAGCTCGTCGGCCTCGTCGGCCTCGCCTGGCTCGGGCAGCGCGCGTTCGGCATGCCGTACTGGCAGACGGCGGTTGCGGTGGCGCTCTCGTTCGCGCTGGCACTGGTGGCCTGTCGCGTCACCGGCGAGACGGACACCACGCCGGTCGGCGCGATGGGCAAGATCACGCAGCTGACGTTCGGCGTGCTGAGCCCCGGCAACACCAACGTCAACCTGATGTCCGCGAACGTGACGGCGGCGGCCGCCGCCAGCAGCGCGGATCTCCTGACCGACCTCAAGAGTGGCTACCTGCTCGGCGCCAACCCGCGCAAGCAGTTCCTCGCCCAGTTCGCCGGCATCTTCGTCGGCACGCTGGTGAGCGTGCTGGCGTTCCGGCTGCTGGTGCCCGACGCGGGCGCGCTCGGCACCGACCAGTTCCCGGCGCCGGCCGCCCAGACCTGGCGCGCCGTCGCGCTGGCGCTCTCGCACGGCGTGCGCGAGCTCGGCGCCGTGAAGGTCTGGAGCATCGTCGTCGGCGGCGTCGTGGGCGTCGTGCTGACGCTGCTGCCCCGCCTGCTGCCGCGCCACCAGCAGTGGATCCCGTCGCCGGCCGGCGTCGGGCTGGCCTGGACGTTCCACTGGTACTACGGCGTGCTGTTCTTCGCGGGCGGCGCGCTGGCGTGGTGGGTCGAGCGCCGGCATCCCGAGTGGGCCGCCGAGCTGACGTTCCCCGTCGCGTCCGGCTGGATCGCCGGCGAGAGTCTCATGGGCGTCGCGCTCGTGATGGCCGAGCACGGCCCCGCGCTGCTCCGCACGCTGCTCGGACACTGATCCCACTCGAGGAGGCTCACGATGGCCACGCTCTCGAAGTACGGCGCCCCCGGCGTCTACGACCCCTCCGGCTACAGCCAGGCGATCAAGGTCACCGGCGCCCAGACGATCCTGTTCCTGGCCGGCCAGGTGCCCTACGCGCCCGACGGCGGCGTCAACCACCGCGGCGACTTCACGGCGCAGGCGCGCCAGGTGTTCGGCGCCGTCAAGGCGCTGGTCGAGGCCGGCGGCGGCACGCTCGCCAACGTCGTGAAGATCACGACGTACGTCACCGACGTCCGCTACCGGATGGACTTCCGCGCGGTGCGCGACGAGTTCTTCGGCGCGCGCGGGCCCGCCTCGACCATGGTGGAGGTGAGCTCGCTCTCGCACCCCGACTATCTCATCGAGGTGGAGGCGATCGCCGTCCTCTAGCCCCGCCGGTGGGCTGGGAAAAAGTTTTCTCACCGAGCGGCCGGGCCGCTTGTCCCACCCCGGGCGAGGCTGTTACGCTTCTGCGTCGCGCGATGAGAAAGCGAAACGGTGAGGCGCTGGGGCGGCTGGCGGCGATCGTCGAGTCGTCCAACGACGCGATCATCGGCAAGACGCTCGACGGCGTGATCACGTCCTGGAACCGGGGCGCCGTGCGGCTGTTTGGCTACACGGCCGCCGAGATCGTCGGCCGGCCCATGCTGACGATCATCCCGCCCGAGCGCCACGACGAGGAGCGGTCGGTGCTGGCGCGGGTGCGGGCCGGCCACGCGGTGGAGCCGTTCGACACCGTGCGCCTGCGCAAGGACGGCTCGGCGGTGGACGTCTCGCTGACCGTGTCGCCGGTGCGCGACGCCCGCGGCCGGATCACCGGCGCCTCCACGATCGCCCGCGACATCAGCGAGCGCCGCCGGGCCGAGGAGCTCGCCGCCCGGCTGGCCGCGATCGTCAGCTCCGCCGACGACGCCATCGTGAGCAAGACGCTCGACGGCGTCATCACGTCGTGGAATGCCGCCGCCGAGCGGATGTTCGGCTACTCCGCCGCCGAGGCGATCGGCCAGCCGATCTACCTCATCATCCCGCCCGACCGCTACCGCGAGGAGGAATCGATCCTGGCGCGCCTGCGACGGGCCGAGGCGGTCGAGCACTTCGAGACGGTGCGGCGGCGCAAGGACGGCGCGCTGGTGGACGTCTCCATCACCGTGTCGCCCCTGCGCGACGGGCGTGGCCGCATCATCGGCGCCTCGAAGATCGCCCGCGACGTCAGCGAGCGCCGGCGGCTGGAGCGCGACCGCGCGCTGCTCTACGAGGAGGCCCAGGAGGCCAACCGCGCCAAGGACGAGTTCATCGCCATGCTCGGCCACGAGCTGCGCAATCCGCTGGGCGCCATCAGCAGCGCCGTGCGGCTGCTGGAGCCGGCCGACGCGCTGAGCGATCGCGCGGCGCTGGCGCGCGACGTGATCGCCCGCCAGACGCGGCACCTGGCCCGGCTGGTGGACGATCTCCTCGACGTCGTGCGCGTCATGACCGGCAAGGTGCTGCTCGAGCGCCACCCGCTGGACCTGGCCGAGGTCGTCACGCGTCACCTCAACAGCCTGCGTACGACCGGCAAGATGCAGGACCACGTGGTCACGCTGGAGGCGACGCCGGTGTGGGTGGACGCCGATGTCGTGCGCCTGGAGCAGGTGATCGGTAACCTCGTCTCCAACGCGCTGAAGTACACGCCGGCCGGCGGCGGGATCGTCGTCAGCGTGAGTCTCGACGGCGGCGAGGCGGTCCTGAGCGTCGCCGACACCGGCGTCGGCATCGCGCCGCACCTGGTGTCGCGCATCTTCGATCTCTTCGTGCAGGGCGAGCGGCGGCTGGATCGCGCCCAGGGCGGGCTCGGCATCGGCCTCACGCTCGTGCGGCGGCTCGTCGAGCTGCACGGCGGCTCGGTGAAGGCCGAGAGCATCGGCATCGGCCAGGGCAGTCGCTTCACGGTTCGCCTGCGCGCGGTGCCGGCCCCGCGACCGGCCGCCGCCGCCGGCCTCGAGCCCCGCGCCGTCGTTCCCCGGCGCATCCTGGTGGTCGAGGACAATCGCGACGCCCGCGACATGCTCCGCCACGTGCTGGAGGTCAGCGGCCACGAGGTGCACGAGGCGCTGGACGGCCGGCAGGGCCTGGAGGCCGCGCTGCGGCTGCGGCCCGACGTGGCGCTGATCGACCTCGGCCTGCCCGAGCTGGACGGCTACGAGCTGGCGCGCCAGATCCGCGCCGCCGACCCCGACCGGCGGATGCTGCTGGTCGCCGTCACCGGCTACGGCTCCGCCGAGGATCGCGAGCGCTCGCTCACCGCCGGCTTCGACCTGCACCTGGTCAAGCCCGTGGACGTCGAGACGCTCAACGAGGTGCTCCTGCCGCGCGGCGCCTGCTAGGGCCGGCGACTCAGCGCAGGCCGAAGCCGCGCGCCATGAAGCTCGCGACCAGCACGATCGCCGCGAGCATCGCCAGCTGCGCGTGATTGACGTGGCCCAGCGCGGCCGCCGCCGAGGTGTCGGGCGCGCCGCCCCGCCGCAGCGCGCTCCGCCAGTGCAGGAAGGTCAGCATCGGCCAGATCTCGAGCGCGCCCACCGTCCCGAACAGCGCCAGCTTGAGCCAGAACAGCCGGGAGGCGAGGTAGAACGCGCTGCCCTTCTCCAGCCCGGCGAACGCCCGCAGCA
>DASSLH010000111.1:0-8770 GCA_035689625.1 Candidatus Methylomirabilota bacterium
CGATAGCGCACGTAGGTCGTGTTGGTGCCCGGCTCCATCCAGACGCGCTTCTCGAGCCGCGCGTCGCCGCAGGCGTAGGTCCACACCGGCGTGGTGCCGTCGAGGTGAAAGCGCTCGAGGTGCCGGTGGCCGGCCGGCGCCACCGTGCCGTCGGCCCAGCGGTTGGCACCGAGCGCGAAGTCGGCGCCGCCGTACTGCACGTCCTCGTCCACCTTGGAGACGACGAGGCGCCGGCCGAGCGGCGGCTGCAGCGCGGCGACGAGCAAGCCGTGGTAGCGCCGCGTGAGCGTGCCGGCGACGGTGCCGGAGGCATAGCCGCCGAGGCCGTTGGCGCACAGCCACTCGCGGCGCTCGGCGACGCCGAGGTCGCCGCAGATCTCGCGACCCCAGTCCAGCACGTCAGCCGCCCCGCGCGAACTCGGGGTAGAGCGTCATGCCGCCGTCCACGACGATCGTCTGGCCGTGCACGTAGTCGGCCGCGTCGGAGGCCAGCCACACCGCCGCCCGCCCGATGTCCTCGGGCACGCCGATGCGCCCGTAGGGGATCAGCGTCAGCAGCGACGTCAGCGCCGCCGGCGTCTCCCAGGCCGCGCGGTTGATCGGCGTCTGGATCGCGCCGGGGGCGATGGAGTTCACCCGGATGTGGTGCGGCGCCAGCTCCTGCGCGATGGACTGCATGAACAGCTTCACGCCGCCCTTGGACGCCGCGTAGTTGACGTGGCCGGCCCAGGGGATGATCTCGTGCACCGACGACATGCAGATGATCTTGCCGGCCGCCTGCGAGGCCCCGCGCGGCTGGCGGATCATCGCCCGCGCCGCCGCCCGCGCGCACAGGAACACGCCGGTGAGATTGACGCCGAGCACGGTGTTCCACTGCTCCAGCGTCATCTCGAGGAAGGGCGCGTCGCGCTGCAGGCCGGAGTTGGCGACCAGGATGTCGAGGCGCCCCCAGGCGGAGAGCATCTCGGCGACCATGGCGTCGACGTCGGCCTCCCGCGAGACGTCGGCGCGGATCGCGAGCGCACGCACGCCGCCGGCCTCCAGGTCCTTCACGACGCGGGCGGCGCCCTCGGCGTTCCCGGCGTAGTTGACGACGACGTCGGCGCCGGCCGCGCCCAGCGCGCGCGCCACGCCGTCACCGATGCCCGAGCTGCCGCCGGTCACGAGCGCCGTCTGGCCCCGCAGCGGCTGGTCGCTCACGCCAGCTCGTCCTCCCCGTCCTCGATGCGGTGCATCGTGTCGTCGTCCAGCCCGAAGTAGTGCCCCAGCTCGTGCATCACCGTCTCCCGCACGATCTCGGCCATCTCGGCCTCGTCCGCCGCGTCCTCCTCGATGGGCCCCTGGTAGATCGTGATCACGTCCGGCAGCACGTTGCCGTAGCCCGAGTCCCGGTGCGTCACGTCCACACCGCGGTAGAGCCCGTACAGCGTGTCGGGCGGCTCGATCCCCATCTCCTGCAGCGTCTCGTCGTCCGCCCAATCCTCCACCACCACCGCGATGTTGGCGACCCTCTCCTTGAACCGTCGCGGCAGCCTCCTCATCGCCTTGGCCACCAACGCCTCGAACTGTCTGCGGGTCATACGAACAGAGATCTTACCCGACGAGGGGAGCGAGCGAGGGGACGATCGCGTGACGCGCGGAGCGCTCCGGCCGTTTGCCCTACTGCGATCGAGCGAAGCGAGGAATCGGCGACGCCGAGGGGTCCGGGGCGGCCGGTCCTTACAGCCCCCGCACGCGCTCCACGTTGATCACGTCGGCGACGTCGCGGATCGAGGTCATGATGTCCTGCAGCTGGCGGAGATCGGCGACCTCCACCACGAAGTGGTTGATCCCGCGGCGGTCGTCGGTGACCGTGACCTCCGCCTTCGTGATGTTGCCGTTGCGCGAGGAGATGGCGCCCGTGATCTCCGACAGCAGGCCCGGCCGGTCCTTGCCGATGTAGACGGCGATGCGGACCGGCCGCTTGGCCGGCTCCTCGACGTCCCATTCGACGTTGATCAGACGCTCGCGGTCGAGCACGCTCTTGGCGACGGTCAGACAGTCGCGCGCGTGCACGGTGAGGCCGCGGCCGCGGGTGATGAAGCCGACGATCTGGTCGCCGGGCAGCGGGTTGCAGCACTTGGCGAAGCGCACCAGCAGGTCCTCGACGCCCCGGATGCGCACGCCCTGGTCGGCCTTGCGGGCGGCGCCAGGGGTCGCCGGCCGGGCGCGCTCGACCGTCTCCAGCGTGGCGCCGGGGGCCAGCCGGTTCAGGAGCTGGTGGACGGAGGCCTTGCCGTAGCCGATGGCGGCCATCACGTCGTCGGGCGTGGGATAGCCGAGATCGGCGGCGGCCTTGACCATGTCGTCGCCGGCCAGCAGCGCGCTGGCGTTCAGGCGGTACTTCTTGGCCTCGCGCTCGAACAGCTCGCGGCCCAGCTCGATGGAGCGCGCGCGCTCCTCGACCTTCAGCCACTGGTTGATCTTGGACCGCGCCCGCGACGACTTGACGATCTTGAGCCAGTCCCGGCTGGGGTGCTGGTTGGGCGAGGTGACGATCTCGACGATGTCGCCCTGGCGCAGCGCGGTGCGCAGCGGCACCAGCTTGCCGTTGACCTTGGCCCCCACGCAGTGCTCGCCGACCTTCGTGTGCACGGCGTAGGCGAAGTCGATCGGCGTCGAGTTCTCGGGCAGCGCCTTGACGTCGCCCTTGGGCGTGAAGACGTAGACCTCCTCCGGGAAGAGGTCGACGCGCACGCCGTCGAGGAACTCGGTCGGGTCCTTGGTGTCCTGCTGGTTCTCGAGCAGCTGGCGCAGCCACAGCAGGGACTCGTCCACCTTGTCCTTGCCGGTCTTCTTCTCCTTGTAGAGCCAGTGGGCGGCGATGCCTTCCTCGGCGATACGGTGCATGTCCCAGGTGCGGATCTGGATCTCCACCGGGTCCCCCTTGGGGCCGATGACCGTCGTGTGGAGCGACTGGTACATGTTGACCTTCGGCATCGCGATGAAATCCTTGAAGCGCCCGGGCACCGGCTTCCAGAGCGAATGGACAACGCCAAGAGCGCCATAACAGTCACGCACTGATGCGGTAATCACTCGAACAGCCGTGAGGTCGTAAATCTCGTCGAACTCGCGGCCCTGGTCGTGCATCTTCTTCCAGATCGAGTAGAAGTGCTTCGGGCGTCCACGGATCTGCGACTCGATCCCCACCTCGCGCAGCTTCTGCTCGAGGATCGCGATGACGTGATTGATGTCGGCCTCGCGCTCGAGCCGGCGCTTGGCCACCCGCTTCTGCAGGTCGACGTAGGCCTCGGGCTGCAGCGTGCGCAGGGCGAGATCCTCGAGCTCGGCCTTGACCTTGGCCATGCCGAGGCGGTGGGCGAGCGGCGCGTAGATGTCGAGCGTCTCCTGGGCCACCTTGCGCGATTTCTCGGGCGGCAGGTAGTCGAGCGTGCGCATGTTGTGCAGCCGGTCGGCGAGCTTGATCATCAGCACGCGCAGGTCGCGCGCCATCGCCACCAGCATCTTGCGGAAGTTCTCGGCCTGCCGCTCCTCGCGCGAGGAGAACGCCAGCTTGCCGATCTTCGTCACGCCGTCCACCAGCTCGGCGATCTCGGTCCCGAACTCGCGCCGCAGCTCGTCCTTGGTGGTCTCGGTGTCCTCGAGGACGTCGTGCAGCAGGCCGGCGGTGACAGTGGTGACGTCCATCTTGAATCCGACCAGGAGGTGGGCGACTTCGAGGGGGTGCGAGAGGTACGGCTCGCCGGATGCGCGCTGCTGGCCCTGGTGCGAGGCTTCGGAGAACCGGTAGGCGCGCTGCAGGACCGCCAGGTCAGCGCCCGGCTGGTACTTGGGGATCTCCTCGATCAGCGTCGCGAGCTCGGTCACCTCGTAACCTCTGTGTAATCATACGATTTTACGCGCCCCTCAGGCCTTTGCCACGGCTTTTTTGCCGCGCCGGAGCCGGGCGTCGACGTACTCCGTCCAGTCCACCACCAGCGCGGCCGCCACGTAGGTGGTCGAGTAGGTGCCGGTGATGACGCCGACGAAGAGCACGAACGCGAAGTCCTCCAGCGTCTTGCCGCCGAAGAACAGCAGGATGGCCGCCGAGAAGAAGACGGTCAGCGAGGTCAGCACCGTCCGCGACAGCGTCTGGTTGACCGCGTCGTTCATCTGCTCGGCGAACGACTTGCCCTTGGGGACGAACTTCGCGCGGTTCTCGCGCAGGCGGTCGTAGGCCACGATCGTGTCGTTGACCGAGAAGCCGATGATCGTCAGCAGGGCGGCCAGCACCGGCAGCGAGAACTCGCGGCCGGTGATCGAGATGGCGCCCAGGCACACCAGCACGTCGTGGAAGACCGCGATGACGGCCGCCACCCCGCCCTTGAGGTCGAAGCGCAGCGCGATGTAGAGGAGGATACCGACCAGGCCGGCCAGCACCGCCTGCACGGCCTGCCACTGCAGCTCCTTGCCGACCTGGGGGCCCACGAACTCCACGCGCCGGATCTCGAAGTTGCCCAGCGACTTCTCCTGCTGGAGCGCGCCGGTCACCTTCTTGGCCAGCTCCTCGGAGGACGTCGAGGTCAGCGGCATCCGGATGATGTACTCGCTCGGGTCGCCGAACTCCTGGATGACGCTCTCGCCCAGCTGGATGCGCGACAGGCCCGCGCGGATGTTGGCCACCGTCGGCGGCTTCTCGAACCGGACCTGGACGAGGGTGCCACCGGTGAAGTCCAGGTCGTAGTGCAGGCCGCGCACGCCGAGCGAGACGAGGCCGAGCAGCGTGACCGCCAGCGAGATGGCGTACGCCCACTTGCGCTTGCCGATGAAGTTGTAGTTCGGGTTGCGGAAGACCTCGATCATATGGAGATCGCCTCCACCTTGCGACGCCCCATGTAGACGAGATCGAACAGCAGGCGCGTGAAGAAGTAGGCGGTGAACAGGCTGGCGCCGAGGCCGACGAACAGCGACACGGCGAAACCCTTCACGGGGCCGGTGCCGAAGTTGTAGAGGATGGCCGCAGTCACCATGACCGTCAGGTGCGTGTCGATGATCGTCCGCAGCGCGCGCGAGAAGCCGGCCTCGACTGCCGAGCGCACGGTCTTGCCGACGCGCAGCTCCTCGCGGATGCGCTCGAAGATCAGGATGTTGGTGTCCACCGCCATGCCGATCGTCAGCGCGATGCCGGCGATGCCGGGCAGCGTCAGCGTAGCGCCGAAGACCGCCATCGAGGCCAGCAGGATGACCAGGTTGAGGATCAGCGCCACGTCGGCGATGAGGCCGGCCAGCCGGTAGTAGAAGAGCATGAAGACGACGACGGCGCCGGCCGAGCCCGCGATGGCGATCATGCCCTTGCGGATCGAGTCCGCGCCCAGCGAGGGGCCGACCGTGCGCTCCTCCAGGATGGTCACTGGCGCCGGCAGCGCGCCGGCCCGCAGCACGATGGCGAGGTCGCGGGCCTCCTCGACGGTGAACTGCCCGGTGATGACGGCGCGGCCGCCGGGGATGCGCTCGTTGATCCGGGGCGCCGAGTAGAGGGTGCCGTCGAGGATGATCGCCAGGTGGTGGCCCACGTTCTGCTCGGTGACCTCGCCGAAGATGCGGGTGCCGGTGGCGGTGAACTCGATGGCGACCTGCCAGTTGCCCGGCGAGTTGGGATCCGAAGCAACCTCGGCCCGCGTCAGCTCGGCGCCGGTCAGCAGCGTGCGCTTCTGCACGACAAAGGGGATCTTCTGCTCGGTCTTCGTCTCCTTGTTGACGCGCCGCTGGTAGAGGATCTCCGAGGTCTCGGGCAGCTTGCCGGCCAGCGCCTGCTCGACCGGCGTCTGCTCGTCCAGCAGCTTGAACTCGAGCAGCGCGGTCTTGCCGATGAGCGCCTTGGCCCGCTCGGGATCCTGCACGCCCGGCAGCTGGATCAGGATGCGGTCGCTGCCCTGCCGCGTGATCGTCGGCTCGGCGACGCCGAACTGGTCCACGCGGTTGCGGATCGTCTCCACGCCCTGCCGGACCGCGTCCTCGCGCAGCTGATTGATCTGGCGATCGCGCATGGCGAGCGCGAAGCGGCCGTCCTTCTCGTCACGGTCGGTGACATCGAAGGCGGGCTGCTCGGCGGCGACGGTGAGCGCGTCGTTCCAGTTGCCGGCGCTGGCCAGCTCGACGTTGATGCGGGCCAGGCCGTCGCGGGCGACCTTCTTGACGCCCACGCCCTTGCGCTCGAGGCCGTTCTTGAGGTCCTCGGCGGCGCGCTCCGTCTGGCTGGCGACGTGCTTGTCGGCGTCCACGCCGAGGACGAGATGGATGCCGCCCTGCAGATCCAGGCCGAGGTTGATCCGTTTCCTGGGCGGATACAGGTGCCACAGCGAGAGGACCGCGACCACCGCGACCAGACCGATGCGGAACCACAGACGTCTAGGCATCCCTGTCGCTCGTCGCCTCCACGACGCGGCCGATGGCCGACCGGTCGAACTCCAGCTTCACCTGATCGGCGACCCGCAGGGTGACCGTCTGCTCGGCCAGCCCGGTCACGGTGCCGTGCAGCCCGCTCGTCGTCACCACCCGGTCTCCCCTCTTCAGCGCGCCCAGCATCCGCTCGCGGTCGGCCTTCTGGCGCTGCTGCGGCCGCAGCACGATGAAGTAGAAGATCGCGAACATCGCGCCGAACAGGATCAGCGGCTGCACGAACGCGCCGGGTCCGCTGGCGCCGCCACCGGGCGCGGCGGCGTACGCGATGTCGGCGAGATTCATCGGGGATCAGGCCTCCGGGCGCTGACTGTCATCGAGCAGAACAGCCTCGGATGATACGCCATATCGCGCGAAAAACCGAGCCCGGAATGGCTCGAACGCGCCCTCGGCGATCGCCGCCCGCACCGTCGCCATCAACCCGAGGAAGAAGTACAGGTTGTGCAGCGACAGCAGCCGGTACACGAGCAGCTCGTCGCTCATGAACAGGTGCCGCAGGTACGCCCGCGAGAAGCGGCGGCACGCCTCGCACGCGCAGTCCTCCTGCAGCGGCGCCGGATCGCGCGTCCACCGCGCCTGCTTGAGCGTGAGCGGACCGTCCGGCGTGAAGGCCTGCCCGTTGCGGGCGTTGCGCGTGGGCAGCACGCAGTCGAACATGTCCACGCCGCGGGCCACCGCCTCCACCAGGTCCTCGGGCTTGCCGACGCCCATGAGGTAGCGCGGCTGCCCGGCCGGCAGCGCGCGCGCCACCGCCTCCGTCAGCTCGCGCATCAGCGGCTTGGGCTCGCCGACCGCCATGCCGCCGATGGCGTAGCCATCGAAGCCGAGCGCGACGGTCTCGGCCACCGCCCGCGCGCGCAGGTCCGGCTCGAAGCCGCCCTGCACGATCCCGAACAGCGCCGGGCCGGCGCCGGCGGCGCGGTGGGCCTCGCGCGCGCGGTGGGCCCAGCGCAGCGTGAGCGCCAGCGAGCGCTCGGTGTCGGCGCGGCCGGCGGGATAGGCCAGGCACTCGTCGAGCGGATGCATGATGTCCACGCCGAGCGCGCGCTGGATGTCGATCACCCGCTCCGGCGTCAGCACGTGCATCGCGCCGTCGCTCGGCGAGCGGAACTCCACGCCGTCCTCGGCCACCTTCCGCAGGCGCGCCAGGCTGAACACCTGGTAGCCGCCGGAGTCGGTCAGGATCGGCCCGTCCCAGGCCATGAAGCGATGCAGTCCGCCCAGCTCTCGGATCAGCTCCGGCCCCGGACGCACGAGCAGGTGGTAGGTGTTGCTGAGGATGATCTGGGCGCCGGCCGCCCGCAGGTCGTCGGGGCCGAGGCTCTTGACCGCCGCCCGGGTGCCGACCGGCATGAACGCCGGCGTGTCCACCACGCCGTGGGCGGTGGTGAGCCGGCCGCGGCGGGCGGCGCCGTCGGTGGAGAGCAGCTCGAAGCGCAGCGCGCTCACGCGCTCCGCGGGGCGCGGCGCCGGGCGCGGATCATACGATCAGCGTCGCGTCGCCGTACGAGTAGAAGCGATAGCCGGCCGCGACGGCGTGCGCGTAGGCGCGCAGGATCCGCTCGCGGCCGGCGAAGGCGCTCACCAGCACCAGGAGCGACGACCGCGGCAGGTGGAAGTTCGTCAGCAGGCCGTCGATCGCCCGGAACGGCGTCCCCGGCCGCAGGTACACGTGGGCAGCACCGTCGAGCGGCCGCACGCGGCCGGCCTCGTCCACGGCGCTCTCCAGCGTGCGCGTCACGGTGGTGCCGACGGCGATCACGCGCCGGCCCCCGGCGCGCGCCGCGTTCACGGCCGCCGCGGTAGCCTCGGGCACCCGCGCGCGCTCGGCCGGCAACGTGTGCGCCTCGACGGCGCCGGCGGCGAGTGGCCGGAACGTCGCCGGGCCGACATGCAGCGTGAGCGCGTGGATCTCCACGCCGCGCGCGCGGAGCCGCGCCAGCAGCCCGTCGGAGAGATGCAGGCCCGCCGTCGGGGCGGCGACCGAGCCGGGCGTGCGCGCATAGACGGTCTGGTAGCGCTCCCAGTCCTCCGGCGCCGGCTTGACGTGGCGCACGATGTACGGCGGCAGCGGCGGCAGCCCATGCGCGGCCAGCAGGTCCTCGATCGTGCCGTCGAGGCGCTCGACGACACGGGCGCCGTCGTCCTCGACGGCGGTGACGGTCAGGCGCGCGTCGCCAAGGCGCAGCGCCGCCCCCGGGCGGCAGCGGCGTCCCGGGCGCGCGAGCGCGCGCCAGCGGGTGGGCGTCCGCCCCTCGAGAAACAGCAGCTCCACCGCGCGCCCCCGGACGTCCTCGGCCAGCACGCGGGCGGGAATCACGCGCGAGTCGTT